>JAAZGX010000051.1 GCA_012511005.1 Clostridiales bacterium | reverse complement strand
CAAGGCTCATATTAAATTGCTTTCCATTCTTTTCACAATATGAGAAAAGCCATTCAAACGAGCTTTTTATATCCCCGCTTCCCATTGGAAAAGTAAAAAAACTTTCGTTTCCGCTTTTAAATTCCAAAAACAGCGTGTCTTGCTCTATTAAATAGCGCGTCTTATATAAATCTGCCCACAGTACAAGGTTACCTGTGCTGTAATCACATGCTCTGTGAGGGGTTCTACCTAAATACTTTGATATAATATCTGCCTGTTCTAATGTTATTGGCTTAAAAGTCATCATTTAATCTCTCCGTGTATTTTAATATTGTTATTGTAATTGCTATAAGTAGAAAAGTCAAATGCTATTAATAATAAATTACAACCTGCGTCTTTTTACGACGCAGATTGCTGAGTTTAAAGTATAAGCATTTTATATTTACACATTTCAGTGTTGTTTTCAATGTTACTGCTCCCGCGGTTAAATAAGTTTCAGGCTCATAGCCCATTACTTTAAATGTTGCATTTACGGCGGAGCTTATTTCAGTGTGTAGCTTTACTCTTTTTACATAATGTCCCGACTTAAAAAAGACCACATCAAGGGTTTTTCCTTTGGTGTGGTCTTTGCTTTCGTGTCTCAGCTTGAAGAGAGTCGATCAAAAATTTACTTGTTTTCGTAAATCCCTAAGACCAACTCCCTTTAGCAGCTCTTTTTATTATAAAAATCGTTAATTGTTGTATTTTCTTACTATTTTTAGAGTTGTTGTTTTAGGGAACTCCGTGTCACGCGTAACAACTTTTGTAACATGCTTATATACGGGCATCGTTCTGTTTACCGCATTTACATCTTCTCGAATTCGCTCCTTGGCATCCGGTACCGCTTCCGTATCCAAGTAGAATTCTGCGACTATTACACCTTTCTCCTCATAAACGAGTTGCTCTTTAACATAGCTTATGGTGGAAAGTTTGTCCTCTATTTCCTCTGGTGAGACATTTTTTCCGCTGCTAAGAACAATAAGATTCTTTTTTCTGCCTATAAAATATAAAAATCCGTCCTCATCAACTTTGCCGTAGTCACCCGTTATTAACCAATCGCCATCGAAAACCTCCTTTGTGGCATCGGGGTCCTTGTAATAACCGAGCATTACATTATCTCCACGCACATAAATTTCCCCTACCCCATTTTCATTAGGCTCAACAATTTTAATCTCGTTGCAGGAAAAAGGAACACCGACGCTGCCGAATTTATATTTATTCTCCCTGTTGCATGTTACGGCGGGTGAACACTCCGTAATGCCGTAACCGTTTAAGACATGAATTCCAAAATCATACATTCCTTTTTCAATAACGGGGTCAAGATATGCTCCACCGCATGGGATTATCTCTAAATTACCGCCTAAGTTATCAATAATTTCCTTAAAAAGCTTTCTTCTGACATCTATACCAAGTTTCATTAAGAAGTTGCTGATTTTAATTCCCTTTTGAAGCTTCTTTAATTTACCGGTTTGCTCCGCCGTCGTCATTATCTTTTTATATATTGTTTCAACGGCAAGAGGCACGGCTGAAAAGTTTTGCGGCTTATATGTTGTAAGAGCCATTTGTATATCTCTTACACTTCTACATATATAGCCCCATTCAGTAAGAAGGCAACCCGAAAACAGCGCACTAATCCACGAAAAAGAATGATTTAATGGCAGAAACCCTATTGCGTGACCGCCCGTAAGGGCACTGTTACCCGCAAGTAGATTTGAAGTAATGTTTTTATGAGTTAGCATAACGCCTTTGCTTTTCCCCGTTGTGCCAGAAGTATATACAATACACGCCAAATCATCCGGTTTTACAGTATCCTCAAGGTAGCTTTGTTCACCTTTTTCAAGAGCAGCATGACCTAACTTCGATAAGTCGTATATATCGTCAAACCTGAAATACTTCGTCACCTTAACGCCTTCAGTGTTCTTGAAAACCTCAATTGAGTCCTCAAAATCCTTTGCATAAAATAAAATCTCTGAATCACTTCTTGCTAAAACATCCGCAAGGTCCTCATCGGGCAATTTAGCATCAAGAGGCACTGTGACATTTGTACCTGTTATTAAAGCAAAATAGCAAACAATCCAATCGTATGTATTTTCGCCTAAAATAGCAACATGCTTGTTTATAACACCATTGGAATAAAGGTACTGCCCCAAACCGGCATAGTCATAATACACTTCATTAAACGTTTTTTCGCACTCTACCCCATTATCATCATGAAACATATATTGCCTTTTATCTTT
>JAAZGX010000050.1 GCA_012511005.1 Clostridiales bacterium | reverse complement strand
GGCTTTAGCTGGAGCGAGCCGGATCATTTTAGAATAGTAATGCTGCCCGAGCCAAAAGAGCTTGCTAAAGCTATCTCTGACCTTGGCGACTTTTTGTCAACTTATTGGCAGGAATAAAGTGTTTTAGATATTTGATATACTTAATATTAGGATTGACAAGAGATATCAGGCGTGATAAACTTAAATTAATTAAATTGTGAGGTGCAGCAATGATCATAGAGTAATTCAAGTTTTAAATACAGCATATTATTTTGCCTGTAAAGCGTCAGCTTTATATTGCGCTTGCTTATTTCAAATTTGGGTTGCCGCCGTTTAATACGGTTAATCATTTGTTGCACTATTTTTGTATCTGTTTCAGATTTATATATAGGATACCTATGAATAAACGCAATAAACGGCTCCATATTTCGAATGCAAGGATTTGCTGTCGTATTGGAGCATTTTATTTTTTGGAGGTATCTTATGCTTGAGCTGAAGAATGTAACGATAACCCTGCAAAAGGACACAAGACGAATTATTGACAACTTCTCCTTTACTTTAGGACGCAAGGATAAAGCCGTTATTATAGGAGAAGAGGGCAACGGGAAGTCTACCGTATTAAAATTTATTTATAACAAGTGTTTGATTGATGGGTACTGTGAATATACGGGTGATGTGATAACACGGGGCAAAATGGCGTATTTGCCGCAGATTATGGATGAAAGGTACTATGAAACATCACTTTTACAGTTTTTTGAAGCGTCGGAATATTATATGCATACCGATATTTTAGCGAAATTAGGACTTAGTATTGATTTTATCGTGTCAGAGCAAAGGCTCGGAACGCTTTCAGGCGGTGAAAGGGTAAAGGTTCAGTTAGCGCGGCTTTTAATGGAGCGGCCTGATATACTGCTTCTTGACGAACCTACAAATGACCTTGATATAGAGGCGTTGCAATGGCTCGAGAGCTTTATTAAAAACAGCGAATTACCGATTATTTATATTTCCCATGATGAAATTCTTATAGAAAACACGGCAAATGTAATAGTGCATATGGAGCAGATAATCCGAAAAACAAAGAGCCGCATTTCTGTTGCGCGCTGCTCTTACAGAGAATATCTGTCGTTTCGGCAAAATAATTTTGAGCATCAGTCACAAATAGCGCAGAAGCAGCGTGACGATTACGATAATCAAATGGAGAAATGGAGGCAGATTTACAATCGGGTTGAGCATGACCAGCGGGCGATTACAAGGCAGGACCCGGGCGGCGCAAGGCTTTTAAAAAAGAAGATGCGTACAGTTATTTCTATGGGAAAGCGTTTTGAACGAGAGAAAGAGAACTTTATAGATTTTCCGCAGCGCGAGGACGCGATTCTTACGAAATTCGATGAAAGCATTAGTCTGCCATACGGTAAAACGGTGCTTGACTTTTCGCTGGACAATCTGCAAATCGGCGAACGGGTTTTATCGAAGAATATAAAGCTTTTTGTTCGCGGAAATGAGAAAATAACAATAATAGGCGGCAACGGTGTCGGAAAAACAACATTGCTTGCGTTAATTTGGAATGAATTGAAAAACAGGCGTGACATCACCGCGGCTTATATGCCTCAAAATTATTGCGAGGTATTAGATTACAGCAAAACACCGGTTGAATACCTTGTGGAAAACTATTCAAAATCACAGGTGACAAAGGCGAGGACATATATGGGCAGCATGAAATTTACCCATGAAGAAATGACGGGCAGAATAGGCGATTTGAGCGGCGGACAAAGGGCAAAAATACTTTTTCTTGATATGGTTCTTAAAGGCGCGGATGTATTGCTGCTTGACGAGCCGACAAGAAATTTCAGCCCCTTGTCGGGTCCCGTTGTAAGAGCTGCTCTTAAAAGCTTTGGCGGCGCGGTAATCAGCGTATCGCATGACAGAAAATATCTTAACGAGGTTTCCGACAGGATTTACAAGCTCAGTGAAAGCGGGCTGTCAGGTATAGACGGAGGCATAGTCTGATATCATTAAAACAGAAGAGGAATTAAAATGGATAACACATCTAAAAAGGAGCTGCGCTCACAGTATAAAGAGCGCGAAATAATCGGCGGCATATATATTATTAAAAACAAAATCAACAACAAATTACTTTTGCTGTCCGCGGTTGACCTCAACGGAAGTAAAAACCGCTTTCAGTTTGCGCAAAATACAGACTCTTGCATTCATCCAAAGCTGCAAAACGATTGGTTAAAATACGGTCACAAAGCCTTTGAGCTAATCATATTGGAAGAACTAAAAAAGAGCAGCGCGCAAACAGACGCGGAATTTAGAGCCGACATTGATTTATTAACGGAAATATGGCTTGAAAAGCTATCGGACGAAAGCTTTTATTGAGAATTTATTTTGAATTTCCTTTGCCATACGGGAAAGATATATAGGAATAGTTGTTTTTCATATTAATGTATTAAAAAGGAGAAGCGTGCTATGTCAGAAATCTATCTTGCAGGCGGTTGTTTTTGGGGAACGGAAAAATATATTTCATCTATTCGCGGCGTCGTGTCCACACAGGTGGGCTATGCCAATGGAAAAACAGAAAATCCATCATATGAGGATGTGTGTTACAGAAACACGGGTCACGCCGAGGCTGTTCGCGTTGTATATGACAGCGCGGTTATTCCTTTGGAGTTTTTGCTGCAGCTTTATTACGACTGTATTGACCCTGTTTCCGTCAATAAACAGGGAGGCGACTATGGAGTGCAGTACCGCACAGGTATTTACTATACCGATAAAAAAGATTTACCTATTATCGAGCGTTCTGTAAACGAGCTTCAAAAGCGCTATGACGAGCCAATAGCGATTGAAGCAGAGCCGCTGCAAAATTTTTATGCGGCAGAAAAGCATCATCAAAAGTACCTTGATAAAAATCCGGGCGGTTACTGCCATATCCCGAACTCAAAATTTGAAAAAGCAAAGAATTCTATTGTAAATCCGGTAAGCTATAAAGCGGCGGATAAAAGTGTGCTTTATAAGACACTGACACCGCTTCAATATGAGGTTACACAGAACAACGCCACAGAGCCGCCGTTTCATAATGAATTTTGGGATACCTTCCGCTCAGGCATTTATGTGGACATCACAACGGGAGAACCTCTTTTCTCCTCAAGTGATAAATATAAGTCCGGTTGCGGTTGGCCAAGCTTTACGAAACCCATTGACCCGAATGTAATACGAGAAAAGACAGATAACTCAATCGTTATGAGAAGAACAGAGGTCAGAAGCCGCAAAGGTGACGCCCATTTAGGGCATGTGTTTGACGACGGCCCCAAAGACGGGGGAGGACTTCGCTACTGCATTAACAGCGCCTCTTTGCGTTTTATACCTGAGGAGGAAATGGAGCAAGAGGGCTATTCTTATCTTTTAGGGCAGCTTGGTAAATAATAAATAAAACAAAAACCCCCAAAGCGCACTAACATCACACTCCAGAGGTTTTTGCTGCAAAAAGAAAAGATACATTCTGGTCCGAGTGGCGAGACTTGAACTCACGGCCTC
>JAAZGX010000049.1 GCA_012511005.1 Clostridiales bacterium | reverse complement strand
TAAAGCTGAAGCTTTGTTGAAAACGCTCTGAACTTTAATGCGTTGCGAACGGTTATAACAAGGTCAATAATAAATATCGTAAAGACAACAAGAAGTATATCGTTTCTTATTTTATCTGTAATAAAGCCGCTAAGAAGATTGTGAATGTGCGGGTGTGCAAGCTGTACGAATATAACGGACGACAGACCCCAGTAAATTGTATGTGTAAGGCATATTCGCCCTTGAATATTAAATCTTTTGCCTGAATAATCCCACCAACGCGCGTTGAAAAGCTTTTCCATTACAACGCTCGTAATAAACTCAACAATATCGCAAAGCACCATACCGAGGGCGAATACAATAAGTGAGTTTATATACCATTTTTCTGAATAGCCGGAAAACGGCTCAATGCAAATCATCATAACTACGGCGCCCGTGCCGTAGATAGGGCATATCGGACCTTTCAGAAAGCCTCTGTTAATCCACCTTTTATTCCCTATAGAGCAGTAAATAGACTCCACAAACCAGCCTATTGCACTATACATAAAGAAATAGAATACATATTGAAATACAGTGTTCATATGTTTCCCACCCGTTTTGATAATCTTTTTTTGAATTTTTCGGATTTAGAGTAATAAATCTCAATGGTTGCGCAATATTTATCCATAAGCGTAACGACAAGCCCCTCCGGATATCTTGGCGGTATAGGGGTTAAAGGCCACATATGGCGCTTAATAATGTTTTTTTGCTTTTTCGTAATAGTGCCGCACAAAAGATAAGCATTTTTGACTGCAAACCCGGGGTGCCTGAACCCATGCGGGCGGTGGCTCCAATCATTCTCGCGCCAATCATAGTACACAAGGTCATGGAGCGTGGCGCCGCGCGCCGCCTCAACAGTATCTAACCCGAACTTTTTTGAAACGACATAGCTTAAATACGCAACACTTCTAATGTGCTGCAGTCTGTTAATATCAAAATGATGCTCCACTTCAGACAACCTTTGAAGCTGCGGGGAATTATACAAATCTCCCGCAATTTCAAGATACTCTTTCCATTCGGGCGTATTCATTTTATATGAGTTTACATAATGATTAAAAAGCCTGCCCATTTCATAGTCCTTTTCGGTTAAAATTGTATTAAAGAGTGCTTAAATCATAAGGTGTTTGCTGGTATACGAAGTAGTTTAGCCAATTAGTGAATAATAAAGAGCCCGTTTGCCGCCAAGTCATATACGGTGTTCTTTTTATATCGTTTTCGGGGAAATAATTGTACGGTATTTTTATATTAAGCCCTTTATTAAGGTCGCGGAAATATTCTTTCGCAAGTGTATCTGCATCATATTCAGAGTGACCGGTGAAATAAAAGTTTCTGCAATCCATATCAGAAACAATATGGACGCCGGACATATCCGAATAAGAGATAATTTGCAAATCCTTAATTTTAGCGATATCTTCGCGCCTGATTTCCGTATGACGCGAATGCGGTACATAAAATATATCGTCCAAGCCCCTCATCAATGGATGAAAAAGGTCAAGCGGTCTGTGCGGAAATATTCCGAACATCTTTTCAGCAAGCGAGTACTTAGGCACGCCGTAACGGTAGTACAATCCCGCCTGTGCGCCCCAACAGATATAAAGTGTTGAATACACATTTTTCTCTGCCCAGTCAAATACCTCTGTAAGCTCTGACCAATAGTCAACCTCTTCAAAAGGGAGCAGCTCCACAGGGGCGCCCGTGACTATCATTCCGTCAAACTTTTCGTCTTTTATATCATCAAGCGTTTTATAAAAACTTAAAAGGTGCTTTAAAGGGGTATTCTTGCTTTCGTGTGTAGCCATTTGAAGCAGCTCTATTTCCACCTGCAAAGGGGAGTTACTTAAAAGGCGCAAAATTTGAGTTTCCGTTTCAATTTTCGTCGGCATTAGATTTAATAAAATAATGCGAAGCGGACGGATATCCTGCTTTTTCGCACGGGACTCTGCCATAACGAATATATTTTCAAGCTCAAGAGCGTGACGGGCAGGAATTTTATTTGGAATTTTAATTGGCATTGTTTCACCTACTAACTTTAATTATAAAACAGTATTTCTGAAAAATCAAACGAAGTTGTTTAATTTAATATTATTTTAATAAATTGTTTTTTACCTCTTTTTAAGACGACAAATCCCTTGTCAAACTGTGAGACAGCAACAAATTCAAAAGGAGTTTTAACCTTTTCATCATCTACTGAAACGCCGCCCTGCTCTATAACGCGCCGCGCGTCACCTTTAGATGAGCAAAGCTTTGCGCTTATTAAAAGCTCTGTAACAGCGATAGCGCCGTCTGCAAAGTCAGATAATTCAATAGAGATAAAGGGCATTGTATCTACATCAGCCGCTCCCGAAAACAATGCTTTTGCGGTGTTTCTCGCCTGTACCGCATCTTCTTCCGAGTGAATAAGCTTTGTAACTTCAAACGCAAGCAGCTCTTTTACGCTGTTTAATTCGCTGCCCTCATATTTTTCGTATTTACGGATTTCATCCATAGGAAGAAAGGTAAGCATTTTAAGGCAGTTTATTACATCGGCATCGTCAATAT
>JAAZGX010000295.1 GCA_012511005.1 Clostridiales bacterium | reverse complement strand
CACCGTTAAGCGCGCCTTTTCGGAGCTTGAAGACGGCGGAGTTGTTTATACGCAGCCAGGAAAAGGAGTTTTCGTTTCTAAGGGTGCCGTTCTCAACGAGAATTTAAAAGAAAAGGCGTTACAGAGTGTAAAAACTGCCGTCTCTTCTGCTATTTCTATGGGAGTAAAAAAATACGAACTCTTGACACTAATTGAAGAATTATTTAACAATATTTGAGAAAGGGTATGTTTTTATGATTGAAGTAAAAGGTGTTACGAAACGCTACGAGGATTTTACAGCTATTGAGGATATTTCTTTTTCCACACCGCCATGCTCTATAACGGGGCTTGTTGGTTATAACGGAGCAGGAAAAACAACATTAATTAAAATTGCCGCCGGTATTTATAAGGCAGACGAGGGAAAGGTGCTTCTTTCCGGAGAAAATGTTTTTAATAACAATAATGAGCGTAAACGTCTGTTTTTCGTGCCAGATGAGCTTTATTTTCCGGCAACTGCTACGCTAAAAACAATGGCAGCTTATTACAAGGGCTATTATTCTAATTTCAATATCGAAATATTTAATAAGCTTACAAAGCTTTTTTCCCTTTCAACAGATAAAAAAATAAAAAGCTTTTCAAAGGGAATGCAGCGACAATCTGAAATTATTTTGGCTCTTGCTTCCTCCCCTAAATATATGCTGCTTGACGAAACCTTTGACGGACTTGACCCTCAAAAAAGAGACCTTACAAAAAAGCTGCTTTTAGAATATATGGCGGAGTCCTCCTGCTCTTTAATTATTTCATCCCATAACCTTTCAGACCTTGCTAATTTATGTGACAGGGTTTGCCTTATAAACGGCAAAAAACTCGTCATAAACAGTAAAACAGAGGACTTGGGGCTTGAAATTAGAAAAGTACGGCTAATTCTTGACACAGAGGTAAAAGAGGATATGTTCTCTCCTCTTAGCATAGAAAAATTTAAGTCACAAGGGAAAAGTGCTGTTTTTGTTATGCGCGGTGATATTAAAAAGTCTATTGAATATTTACAGTCGCTAAACCCCGTAAGTCTTGAAACCTTTGAAATGCCGCATGAAGAAATATTTCTTAATGAAATGGAGGGAGAGGCTCTTGAAACGGAAGGTTTTTTCCACAAATAAAGATAGTACTTATGATTTCGTTAAAGCCTTGAAAAACGGTGCAATACCCTCAGTAATAGTATTCATAAGCCTGCTTATTTACTCTACACTGCTAAGCTTTTTGTTAATAATTAGAGGTCCAATACAGGATTATAAAATGGTTTTTTCAGAGGCGGACGGTGAAGTAGAAAGTATGTTTATTATATTTCTGCTTATTCTCGGCATTATGTCAGGGCTTTATATGTTCAAGTTTTTAGGAAATAAAGAGGAGCAAAATGTTTTACTTAGCGTTGGGCTTTCGAGAAAACAGCTATTACTAAACAGGTGTTCCGCATTCTCTTTAGAGCTACTTTTAGCCGTTGTTACTCCCCTTCTTCTAACGCTTGCAATAAACATAAAGGTTTTCGGATTTAACCTTTATAGCCTTAAGGTTTGCGCTTTCTTTATTGTCGTCTTGTTTAGTGTAATTCTTGTAGGCTTTACAATCGGAACACTGTCCTCTATTCTTGCCGCCACAAAAACTGAAGCGTCTCTTACGGCACTTTCACTTACCATTTTGCCTTTTGGTATTATACAGTTCTTTTATGCGAGTTTCAGTTTCTTTTTAAGAGGATACTCTGAGGCGTTCAAAGGTGGCGCTCTGTTTCCTATTTTTGATTTTTTTAGTTTTTTTCAAAAAAGCGAAAATATAATGCGCTATTTAAATCCGCTTACAATGAATTATTCGAAATTTGACTATAACGCGATTTTGTCAGTGTACTCAAATCTTTATGATGAAACACAGCGGTTTAATTGGGGCGCTCAAAACCTTTACAGCTTAAAGCTTTCTGAATTTACCTCATTCTTTCTGTGGATTTTTATTTCTCTTTCTGTTCTTCTTTTATGCCTCTTTTTATTCGACAGAAGAAAGGCAGAAAATACGGGGCTATTGAGGCACGGGAAAGCCGCCTCATCAATAATAACCTTAACTGCTGTTTTATATGCTTCGGGCTTTGGGCTTGCGTTTGGGGTTTTTAAGGCAAGAGAGTATATAAAATTAGGCTCATGCTCATTTTTTCTGTTAGATAATTACGGAAAGTTTTTATCACTTTCATACATACTGCTATACGCTGTTATCACACTGTTTATTTGCTTATTCCTTTATACTCTGAATGTTAAACGCCTGATAAAGAGCTTAAAGCTTTTACCGCTTGCTTTTTTAGCTTTAATTATACCTATCATTTGTATTACGGGCGGACTTGGCTTTTCAACTCACACGCCGAGTGAGGGCAATATCTCAAAGATTAGTTTACAGTACCCTTATGCGCCTGATAATAAGGTATTTCGTTCCTATATAGCAAAAGATAATGTGAACCCCAATAGATATACGGGATTTAATAGCACAAAGGATAAAAAACTTATTCTTTCACTTCATAAAACGCTTGCGAAAAGTGAGAGTAAAATGCAACCCTACCCCGTTATAATTAAGTATACGCTCTCAAACGGAAAAGAGGTAGAAAGGGTCTTTCCGGAATATTCCGACGAAGCATTAATATCGCTTTTTGAGGTTTTTGAAAGCGACACGGTAAAGGACTATCTTTACAGGCGATTGGCTGATAAGTCTTCACATATTTCTGTCGAGGAGATTATGGAGTTGATAAATGAAGACCCGCATGTGGACTTAGATATGCAAATAAGGAAATCTACCCTAAATGAATTTGAAGAACTTGTAATGTTCGAGTTAAAATCAACTGAAGCCGGAAAATACAGCTTTGATATTTCAGAAAATCTTGACGAGGAGAAATATGACAAGTTTTTAACGGCTGTTGCAACCGACTACAGGAATATGAGCGCCGCTGACTACTATTACCCAAAAGAGCCGTGCAAATATATAATAAAGCTCCGTATAGGCAACGCTGAAGCAGAAGGCATTACAAATTCAACGTATTATACGCTTCACATACATTCAACAATGGAGAACACGCTGTCATTTTTAGATTCTGTAATAACAATAGATGACAGTCGAAGTCAAACTATTAAGAAAATTTCTCTTTAGGAATGTACAGTAAACCAACTATTTGTACAGCGGTTTGACACCCTCCAAGACGGCTCCGGCGCTGACTATATTGCAAATTTAGAAGCAAAAGCCACCGTTCTACCGTATGCCGTTTATGAAAACAGCAACGATATTGCCGCCTTTTCAGGAAAGCTTCACAGCTTTTATACGACTGTCGGAAAAAATGTAAGCTATGCGCTTGTAACTTATCCTGACGAGTCTGAGGCAGTTTATATATTAGAAAAATAACAAATTTTTATTAAGGAGGCGCCGCTATGCGACAAATACAAAAAAGTGATTTGCGTTATGACTTTCTTCGAAATTGTCTTTCCGCTATGTTTCCCGCAGTCATAGCAATCACTATATTCATAATAGGGTTAACTATGCCCATAATAAATAGTCTTATTGAAAAACCGTTCGATTACAAGCTTTTATTTACCGGCGACTTATTCGGAGATTTTATTGTGTACACTTTTCTTCTCTTATTTGGTATGGGTATGGCTTTCGTGCAATTTGATTTTTTGAGCAGTAAACCAAAATCAAATGTAATTATGAGCTTTGGAATTTCAAGATACAGGCTATTTTTGAATAAAATTATCCCTTCTATTATCTCTATGTTCATAGCTATACTTATTCCTTTAACAATAATTCTATTTGAAAACGGGAAATACATAGGAATTGAAAGCTATACGATAAAAACATATATACTTTTTATATTGAGCTTTTTTACTATTGCTCTTTTAGGGTTTACGGCTTTTACGCTTGCAAGCCTTTTGGCTTCAACGCGAATTGAGTCACTCCTTTTGAGCGTATCCTTTATAGGCTTGCCTTATGTCATTATAAGCTTTTTCAGCTTATGCTTTAGAACCTTTTTAACGGGCTATAGCTTTCGTTTTATGCCGCCTGTTAAGGACGCCGTCCACGCTTTATATTTTCTAAACCCTCTTACTCTTACATACACAACGAACATAGGCACATTACGTACAGGCAGCATCTGGGAAGATAAAGGTCTTATTAGCTACCGTTTATTTACGGAGAACGCAGAATACGCAAGGGAGGTTACATCCTTTCCCCTCTCCCTTTATATGCCCTTTATCGCTTGGGCTTTAATCTCTGTGTTTGTGCTGTTTATAGCCTACAGGGTTTTCAAAAACCGTAAAATAGAGCAAAACGGGATGCACAAATCGTCACAGCTTGTATCAAGCATCACATCTCTTTTTGCAATTTTAGCGGTAGCGGTTCTCTTTTTTAAAACGGACAGATTTTTCTCTGTCCCTCCAAATAGGAGCTACTACTTAGTTGTAGTTAATGCTGTTATACTCATAAGCTCTGTTATTTGCTTGTTTTTGTTTTTCAGCAAGCAAAAAAGAAAGCGTGCAGCTATTACGCTTTTCTCTTTCTTAGCTGTGATTTTCTCCGTAGTATTATCCCTTACCTTCGGAGGCTTTGGGTTTTCCGCGCGTGTTCCCTCTCTTGAAAATATTGATAAAATAGCGGTATCTCTGCCTCTTGGTATAGACACCTCATATGTTGCGGATATTGATGTTTTATCGGGGTTTGAAACGGATGATGAGAAAAAGCTGATAACTGATATTCATAAAATGCTGATAGACAACAAAAAAAGTGAAAATTCACAAAGAACCTTTTTCATAGCTTATTATCTGAAAAGCGGTGAAAAGGTATTTAGAGAATATGTTAATATACCGTTTGAAGCTTTGTCTGAGATAACGAAGATATATGACAGCAAAACAGCTAAAGACTATGTATATTCACAGCTTGTAGACAAATCACTTTGGAGCACCGACGAAAATCCCGAGTATTTCTGGACAGAGGGTCCGTCTTTTAATCTTACTAATAAAGATGTTCTCTATTTTAATAATGCCAAGGTATATTTACACGCAGTAGAGGGTTATATAAATAATAACACAGATATCACAGAAAGGCTGACGGAGGAAAGCTTTGACGCTCTGATTAAAGCTATTGCAGATGATACGAGGACCTTAAGCAGTAAAGAGTTTTACACACCGAAGGAGCCGCCTGTTGGAGTTATTTCGTTAATTGATACAACAAAGTCCGGCGCTAAAATGGGGCGGCTTCCTACTGAATACTCACAACAGAATCGTGACTTCTTTATATATAGGTCAATGGAAAAGACCGTCGCTTATTTAAAGAGTTTAGGTGTGTATGATTTATTCAATGAAAAGCCCGAAATAAGTCAAATTCAGCTTTTTAATTGTGAAAATAAAGATTATTATACTAAAGTTCAAACTACCTTAGTCCGTTATAACTCCCTTAATTCGCCGTACAATCCATATTTCGGAGTTTCGGCGGCATTAGGAGACTTAACTGCGCCTTATAAGACTATTACTGATAAATACGACATAGAGAAAATGCGAGAAAAGCTATATCCGAATTATTTAGCGATAAACGAGGAAGTAAAAATTGCACTGGTATTTTATCGTGATAATATTTTAATGTGTATCTTAAAGGATTAAAACAAATATCGAGGGGCTGTAACCTTTACGGTTACAGCCCCATTTTATTTATCTTTTAAGGATAAACTCTTTTATATTCAAGGTTTTCAATATGCTTTAATACTTCAAGATTTTTAATTGGATTTCCTGAAAGTCGCAGCTCCTCAAAAGAGGCAAAATCTTTTAGCGGACTTACATCTTCAATTTCATTATTAATAAGCTCTAACTTTTTAAGGTTAGTAAGACCCGAAAGAGCGCCGATATCCTTGATTTTATTATCATATAACGCTATGTTCTCAAGGCTTTTAAGGTCTTTTATTGGACTTAAATCACTTATTTGATTGCTGTAAAAGCTAATCCTTTTAAGCTGTGATAGCTTAGACAGTGCTGTAATGTATGAAACATCATTAAAATCCACCGAAAGAAAAGTAAGCTTAGTACAGCCGCCTAATGGTGAAATATCTGAAATATTGTTTGTGCTAAGCGATAATGACACTATATTTACAGCGTTTGAAAGAAAAGCTATGTCCTTTAGCTTGCTTTGGGAGATAGTAAGCTGTGTTAGCTTTTCCATAGACGGAATTGTGCTGTAATCTATTTCGGGCTGTAAAAAGACCTTTAATGCATTAAGTGCGGGGAAGTTTTTTAGGTCCTCAAGCGTTTTTATAGTGCCAAAGCCCGTGTATTTTTGCTCCTCATACTCGAATGCATCGTCGCCGTAAAGAATGATATCTCTTTCCGGTCTTCCGCTGCCTGATAAAAATATAAACTTATCTGCTAAAATTTGTATTCCGCTAACATCTGATAAATCGTCCGTGTAAACTGTATCCTTTTTAAGCTCTTCTTTGATTAGCTTTTCAAAAACTGCGTCCTTAAAAACAACTAACTCTTTTTTTCCTGTGCGAGAGCTGCAAGAGCAGCCTGCGGAAAACAAAATAAATGCAAGTGTAAAAAGTGCAACCGAGCGTTTTAATAAACTATTTTTCATATGACAACCTCACTTTCTTTTTAATAAAGCCAAAGCTTTACACCGTAATAATAACAGCCTCTTTGTCTTTCGTCAATATTTTTTTGGCATCAAAAGCTCTGCTGTTTTGCTGAGCAAAACTAATTATACGGACGGATTTTAAGCTGAAACCAAAAGCTACTGCCTTTACCTATATCTGACTTCACGCCGTATGTGCCGCTGTGTATTTCGGCTATCTTTTTTACAATTGAAAGCCCAAGACCTGTACCGATAATCGGTCTTTTATGTTCTTTATCCACCTTGTAATAACGCTCCCATATATATGGCAGCTCTTCAGCGTTTATCCCCTCGCCGCTATCAATTACCTCGACTTTAACCGTATCCGCTATAATGGTTTGCTTGACAATTATGTTTTTATTATCACCGCAATGGTCGACTGCATTTAGAAGAAGATTATAAAAGGCTTGAGTTATTTTAACCTCGTCTGCAAATATGTTGATAGGTGTATCATATATAAATTCTATTTTGTAGGTTTCTTTCTTTATAAATTCACCTATTCGTTCTATGGTCTTTTCAAGACTTTTTGTAAGGTTATATTCTTCTATATTTAGCTTTTCTACACCCATTTCAAAACTTGAAATATCCATAATATCATTTACAAGTGAGGTTAGGCGCTTTGCCTCGTCCATAATAACTTGGCTATGCTCAGCCGTTACCTCTTCTGGGAAGTCCTGCATCATTTCGGCATAGCTATATATTAATGAAAGCGGTGTTCTAAGGTCATGTGATACATTTGCCATAAGCTCTCGGCGGTGCTTTTCTACCTTTGAAAGCTCTCTTGCGGCTATATTAATGTGTCAGACAATTCTTTGATTTCTAAAAACTCTTTACCGTGAAACTCTGTTTCATACGTGCCGTTTGCAAGCATTTTTGCACTTTTATTGATTTTTTCTATTGGCTTTGAAATATGCTTTGATATTATAACAGCAAGCGCTGTTGCAAGAAGTATCATAATTACTGTTATAATATAAAGCTCTGTTTTAAGCGTTGATACAGTAGCATCACAGGTGTTATTATTGCATAAAATGTAAGCGAGATTTTACTGCCGTTTTCTAAAGTAAATGTTTTATCCTTTGTAATTGTTTCCGGCTCTCTATGCTCCTGTCTATTGGGTTCCGGCTTATTTGGAGGAGCAAAGAACTCTGTGCGGCGCACCATTATTTCTTTCGTAATTTCAAGCTCGTATAAAATATCGTCAAGGTTTTCATTATTAATGTTTTTCTCTACAAGAGTTATAGCCTTTTCTATTTCTGACTGACGGACTTTCTTATACATATCGCTTAAAAATACAGTTTGAAAAGACCATAGAATTACAAGTAGTAAAAAACAAAATCCTAAAAGAAAGCCGAATATTTTCCATTGTAGTTTTAATTTATCCATCAAATCGGTACCCCAATCCACGCAAGGTTTTTATCAGATAAGAATATACTCCGAGTGACTTTCTTAGTAATTTCATATGCGTATCTAATGTTCTGTCGTCGCCGTAATAGTCATAACCCCATAAATCTGAAATTTATTTGTATGTTATCTGAATTCTATCTGATTTTTCATTATAAAAAATATAGAGCCGTGTAAACCACAGCTCCATTTTAATTTTTATATTAATATTACTGTCTATACTTCGTGTTATATCCCCTATTT
>JAAZGX010000006.1 GCA_012511005.1 Clostridiales bacterium | reverse complement strand
CATATAAATATTGATTTTACTTTCTCTGCCACATTTACACATCCTGTTATTCATTTAGAAAAGTTTTTATGCCTTCTGCAATATAAAAAGCAAGCTGTTCTTGATATTCACTGTTACAGAGTTTTAGATTTTCGTCATAATCCGACAAAAATCCGCACTCTACCATAACCGCAGTCTTTTTAGCGCTGTAAAGCAGATATATAGAGGAGTCTGCCTTTTTTGTAAGGCGCTTATTGTCAGGTTGAAGTCCGTTTTTCACACTGCTTTGAATTAGGTCAGCCAAAGTTTCAGACTCCTTTGAATTAGGAGAATAAAATACTTGTGTTCCGGCGGCCTTACTGCCGTAATACGAATTCTGATGAATGCTTACGAAAATAGCGTCCTCGTACTTCTTCATAATTGCCATTCTATTGTGCAAATCCGATGTTTTTTTAGCTTTTATGGACTTTGCGTCATCATCGGCAAGGCAAATATCTTCTGTACGAATCATTACGGTATTATAGCCCGTACATTGGAGTAATTCGTTTAATTTTAGCGCAATTTTAAGGTTAATTTCCTTTTCCTCTACACCGTTTCGCCCTACTGCGCCGCCGTCTACTCCCCCGTGCCCCGCATCGATTATAATTACAGGATTTCCTTGATTTATCGGCGTTTGCGAAGCGATTTGCGACGCCATTTTATATTTAATAAAAAGAAAAGCCGTAAAAACCATTAGACAAGATACTAAAACCGCTAAAAACACTTTTTTGTTCATATAAATCACCATTTATTTATATGAGCAAAGCGGGCTAATTAGGCATAGTTTTTTTCTTTATCTATTAAAAGTCTATTTCTCACTATTTTCGCCGTTTTGTAGTCGTAATCAGTCCCCTCAAGCAAGGCGCTTAAAAATATGAGTGGATTAATATTATTAAAATTGCCGGCAGGAAGCAAAAGGTTCAGCGTAAACTCAGTTTCAAAGCCGCCGACAGATAGATTTACAATATTCTCTAATAAATTAATGCTTTTTTCAGCACCTTTTTTACTTCTTTTTATTATTGTTAATTCATCTGATGAAAGTTTAGATATTATAAGGTTTTTAATGTTATCACTGCATTCAAAAAGAGTGATTGTATATTCCGCATAGCGTATATCAATAGGCTTATAAACGGGTTTTGAGATGCCTGTAAATGTTATTTCGGGGCTTGAAATTAAATCAAATTGCTTTTTTATATATTCGCTGCTCATATCACAAGGAAGCTTTATATCAAAGCTTTCCGTAAGTCCCTCAACCCCAAGCGGTAAGGATAAAGCAAAAACGATTGAAAGCCTTGGGTTAAATCCTTGTGTGTAATACAGATTTAAGTCCGTTTTTCTGAGCATACGGGTTATGTAGCGCATTAAATCAAGGTGTGATATATATTTTGCCTTACCGGTTTTCTTAAACCACACTCTAACAACATCCATAGCCGCTACCCTCCAAAAGTCTATTGGCTCCACAACCGGCGCAACCATCTTTACAATTAGGCGTAGGCGTTCCTTTTTTTGAAAGCTTGCTTTCACTTATTAAAAAGTCTTTATCAATGCCAAAATCAAGATGCTCCCATGGCAGTATTTCGTCATACTCTCTTTTTCTGTTTGCGTAAAACGCCATATTAAGACCTGCTTTTTCGAAAGCTTTAGTCCACTTTTCCATATCAAATTTGTCGCCCCAACTATCAAATCTGCACCCTAAAAGGAAAGCCTCCAATAAAGCGTTTGCTGCCTTGCGGTCGCCGCGCGCGAATACTGCTTCTAACAGGCTCATTCCCGTATTGTGTACGCTTAGTGTTACCTTTTTTGTGGTAATCGAGCTTTTTAACAGATTTTGTTTCTGTAAAAATATTTCTTTAGTGTCTTGTGCCTCCCATTGAAATGGCGTAAAAGGCTTTGGCACAAAGGAGGATGCGCTTACGCTTACAGTCACGCCTTTACCCTTTGGTTTATTCGGATTATTATAAAACTCATCTACAATTGCCTGTGAAAGCTGTGCAATTGCCTTTATATCCTCGTCAGTTTCAGTAGGCAGTCCTAACATAAAGTACATTTTAACGCTGTTCCAGCCGCCTGAAAACGCTTTTCTTGCAGTGTCGAGTATTTCATCCTCTGTAATATTTTTATTAATTACATCACGCAAGCGCTGACTGCCGGCTTCAGGCGCAAATGTAAGTCCCGCGCGGCGAATTAATGAAAGCTTTTGTATAAGCTCGTCCGAAAAACCGTCAATTCGTAAAGACGGCAAAGCAATATTAATATTTTTATCAGCCGTCCAGCTTAAAAGCTCGTCCAGCAGAGGTATAATTTCTGTATAGTCGCTGCTCGAAAGGGATAAAAGCGACAACTCATCATAGCCCGTATTAAAGCAAAGCTCTTTACTGTCTTTTGAAATCGTTTCAACGCTTTTTTCGCGCAAAGGTCGATAAATAAACCCTGCTTGGCAAAAACGACACCCTCTGATACACCCTCTGAATATTTCGTGTACGGCTCTGTCATGTACGCATTCTGTAAATGGAACTACAAAGTTTT
>JAAZGX010000294.1 GCA_012511005.1 Clostridiales bacterium | reverse complement strand
GGCTATTCAAACGAGGTGCTTGTTGCGGCAAACCTTATTAGAAAAAGCGTTAAAAACGGAAAAACGAGTTATTATGACCAGTTTAGAAACAAAATAATATTTCCTATAATTGATGTCCGCGGAAATGTAGTTGCTTTTGGCTCAAGAGTTATAGATAATTCAAAACCGAAATACATAAATTCATCTGATACGCCCGTATACAAAAAAACGAATGAGATTTATGCTCTAAACCTTGCGAAAAATAAAAATGAGGGCGAGCTAATACTTTGCGAGGGTTATATGGATGTTATAGCACTTCACGAAGCGGGCTTTAACAATGCCGTTGCAGGGCTTGGCACGGCTTTGACATCGTCACAAGTCGGGCTTATTTCAAGGTATGCTGACAGAGTTACGCTTTGTTATGACTCTGACGATGCCGGTAAAAAAGCTACGGATAAAGCGCTGCTTCTTTTTTCAGAAACGGGTGTAAAAACAAAGGTTGTAAATCTTCCTGAAAATACCGACCCTTTTGATGTTATAAAAAAGCATGGCAAAGAGCGTTTTAGAGCATTGCTGGATTTATCCGCAAATGATATAGAGTACAAGCTTTCCCTTGAGCGGCAAAAATATGATGTAACAACGGCTGACGGCAAAGTCAGCTTCTTAAAAGCGGCGGCAGCAATTCTTGCTCTTAACGCCGGCGCTATTGAGCGCGATGTTTATGCTTCAAGGCTTGCGGACGAGCTTTCTGTAAATAAGGACGCTATTATACAGCAAATTAAGGGTATTAATATAAAAAACGAGCGTATAAAACAAAAAAATGCCGTTCGGGATGCCGAAAAAGAAAAATGGAAGGTATATGAGGCGGCAACGGGTAAAAATAAAACGGATATGCGGATAATCAAGGCGGAAGAGATTTTGCTTGCAAATATTATTTTAAGTCCATCATTTTTAACGAAGCTTAATGATAAATTGTCAAATGACTTATTTTTTACGCCTGTTTATGAAAAGGTTTTTACAGCTATTGCTGAAAGAATAGAAAACAATAAACCTATTGATATTACTTATATTTCCGAAAATTTTGAGCCGTCAGAAATGGGCGTAGTATCAAGGCTTTATATGGGAGGTTTCCCCATTAGTAATACTCTTAAAGAGTGTGAGGATTGTATTGAAGTTTTAACGAAGGAGAAAGGGAAAAAGGAGCTTGGGTATAAGGAGGTTTCACAGCTTAGTGATGATGATTTTTTAGATTTGTTTAATAATGATAAAAAATAGCAATAATAATTGTGTGAAAGGGTGCGAAATATGGAGGAAAACGAAAAAAAGGTAAATCCTATCAAAGTTCTTATAGAAAAAGGTAAAGCTATAGGAAAGCTTACAACCCATGAAATTGATGCCGCTATACTTGAAATGGATTTTGATATAGACGAGCTTGATAAGCTTTATGAAACTATTGAGGCGCAAAACATTGAAATTATTGATGATTTAGGTAATGAAGTCCTTGATAAATTAGGGCATGAAATAGATATTCCGAAATCAACTGAAGCCGCCGCGGCAGAGCCGAAGAATATTGCTATAGATGACCCTGTAAAGGTTTATCTGAAAGAAATAGGAAAGGTGCCGCTTTTAACGCCGGAAGAGGAAATAGAGCTTGCAATTCGTATTATTGATAATGACGAGAACGCAAAAAACCGGCTTGCGGAAGCAAACCTGAGGCTCGTTGTAAGTATAGCAAAACGCTATGTCGGGAGAGGTATGCAGTTTTTAGACCTTATTCAAGAGGGTAATTTAGGTCTTATAAAGGCTGTTGATAAATTTGATTATACTAAGGGCTTTAAGTTTTCAACATATGCTACATGGTGGATACGCCAAGCGATAACAAGAGCTATTGCAGACCAAGCAAGAACCATACGAATACCGGTTCATATGGTAGAAACGATTAATAAAGTGAAAAAGACAAACAGTCAACTGTTGCACGAAAACGGCAGGGACCCGACGGCAGAGGAAATTGCGGAAAAACTTGAAATGCCGGTGGAAAAGGTGCGTGAAATATTAAGAGTAGCACAAGAGCCCGTTTCCCTTGAAACGCCGATAGGCGAGGAGGAGGACAGCCACCTTGGCGACTTTATACCGGACGATGATACACAAGCGCCTGTGGACGCCGCCTCGATGCTTTTATTAAAAGAACAGCTTACAGATGTATTAAAAACGCTTACACCAAGAGAGGGAAAGGTACTTTCTTTGAGATTTGGGCTTTTAGACGGTCATCCAAGAACGCTTGAAGAAGTCGGAAAAGAATTTAATGTGACGCGTGAGCGTATACGACAAATTGAGGCAAAGGCGCTCAGAAAACTAAGGCATCCAAGCAGAAGTAAAAAGCTGCGTGACTTCCTTGATTAAAAATATGAGGCAGGCGAAAAGCCTGCCTAAATTATTTTGTTGTAAACTATTTTACCCGATTAAAAGTATACTGAAATTCTTCATTAAAAATGCTATTAAGGTAACAAGATTTAACAGTGTGGGTGAAATCATAAATTGCTCCATAGGAGTATAATTCTCAAAAGGCACAACCTCATAAAATGTGTTATTATCTTTATCATTTTGTAAAAATTGTGGATAACGGGCGTCAGAAAATACGGTTAACTGTGTATCACTTTCAAACATTAACCGGTAAAGCTCACGGTGACCGTCATGGTTATTACAATGGAGCATATTTTTTATAAACCAAGTATTGTCCGGAAGCGCACAAGAAGAGGCGTCTATATGATTATCGGGTGAGATATAGTTTATACCCGAAAAGTCAACAGCTTGCGTATAGCCGTCAGCGAATGTTTCGCGGATGGGCGCTACCACTGCGCCTACGCTTGCATATTTTGTGTCAACAGTGCCGTCGCTGTCATTAAGGTAAGACGGTACAAGGGGTGTCCGCTGCATATCGTACCCTGCAATAATATAGATGCAAACGCCGTCTGCTTTTGCATTGTTTAATATTTCCGAAGCTTTGTTTTGCACATTGTAATGGTAATCGTTTATTTTAGAAAGAAGTCCCGCTTGGGTTTCGGTATTTATGGCGGCGCCTTTTGCCTGTTCAAAATACAAGTCGGATACGAAAGCCCAAAGCCCCGGCATACTCGTAAAAATCGGAATAACAGCCTCATTCAGCACTTTTTCGCCAAGCTTATCTATAAAAAAGTCGGCGGTCAAAAGCAGCATATCCCAAATACCGCTTATATCAAGCCCTTCTATAACGGCATATAAAATAGCTGCAATCGGGTCATTGTCAAGTGCGGGAAGCGCCTGTTCGCCATAGCGTATAAGCGCATCCTTATTTATTTCAAGCTGTTTTGTAAATAGTTCACCCGCAACCTCTGTCCCTAAAATCGGGCAGTTAATGAAAACTATTTTGTCAATATCCTCTGTTCCGTATGCACTAAGGTACGCCATAGCAATAACTCCGCCCATAGACGATGCCTTAAAAGATACTTTATCATGTCCCGTAAGCTCCTTTACTGTTTCCACAGCAGTTTTAAGAAGAGCCGCCGTTTCAAATGGGCTTATTCTAAAATCATACGCAAAATAGTAATCTCTGTCTAAGCCGTGTTCACCGGAGGTGTATTCCCTAAGCTCGTATGTTACTCGTTCGCTTGAAACACCGTCGCCGTCAAGCGCAAGGTCGCCAAAAACGGTGTTTATTGTTTTTATCAGCTCATCACCAAACGCGTCATAATCTCCGTTTGCAATTAGTTTTGGAACGCTCGGCGCAAGCTTTAGGAATTCGCTTACAAGATATGCTTCATCTATTTTCCAAAGGCGCTGTTCGTCCTGTGTTCCCGCGTCACGAACAAGAGAGGCGCTGCCAAGCCCTGAAAGAAAGATAATGGGGCTTTGACCGCAAGAGCAAGAGGGAGAGGCTATTGCCGCAGGGGAGACTGCTAAGGCAAGAATAACAGTGACGATAATGAGTGAAACTAATCTTTTCATAACAACTTCTCCTTTTTCAGGTTAAGACCTTATCTAAATATTACCATAATTGAATGTGTTTATCAATAAAAAATGTAAAAATGTTTACTTTTACATTTTACTGTGTTAAAATAATGAAAAAATAAAAGGAGCTGCATTATGAATAAAATTCAGTCTAAAAACGCGGATTTTTTATTTAAGGCAATTCTTGAGTTGAAAACAATTGATGAGTGTTATGATTTTTTTGAAGACTTATGCACGGTGACAGAGCTGAAAGCGTTGTCACAGCGTATTGTTGTTGCAAAAATGCTCAGTGAAAACCGTATATATAGCGATATTGTAAACGAAACGGGCGCAAGTACCGCAACAATAAGCAGGGTAAACCGCTCTTTGCAATACGGCGCGGACGGTTATGCAGTTGTTTTTGACCGTCTTAAAAGCAATGAAGATGAAACAAAGTGAAAACGCTGCCGCTCTGTACAGTGACTTTGCTGCTGTTTATGACAGGCTTACGGAGAATGTGGATTACGGCGAAATGGCAAGCCGTACTATATCAATATTAAAACATAACGGTATTCTTAAAGGCACTATTTTAGACCTTGCATGCGGTACGGGTAATCTGATTAAATCACTTGCAAAGAAAGAGCCGAATTATGACTTTATAGGTGTAGACAGTTCTGAGGAAATGCTTATTAAAGCACAAGATAAGCTTATGGAAACGGAGCTTGACACGCTTTTGCTTCATCAAAAAATGGAGGAGCTTGATTTATACGGCACTGTAAAAGCCGCTGTTTCTACGCTTGACTCTGTTAATCACTTAACAGAGCCTTGTGATATTTATAAAGCCTTTAACCGTTTGAGCCTATTTATCCCGCCTGACGGATTGTTCATATTCGATGTAAATACAGAGTACAAGCATATTAATGTACTTTCCGACAATACATTTATATATGACATTGATGATGTTTACTGCGTTTGGCAAAATAAAACTGATATAAATACGCTTGAAACGGAGATGTCGCTTGATATTTTTGCGGAAAATAAAGGCGGGCTTTATTCACGATTTTATGAGGAGTTCAAAGAGCGTGCTTTTAGTGACGAGTTTTTAACCGACGCACTAAGTAAAAACGAATTTGATGTAATAGCAAGGTATGACGGATATAAAGATAAATCACCGAGTAAATATACAGAAAGAGTGTTGTATATAGCAAAAAGGAGATAGAATTATGGATATTATGAGCCTAAAAAGCGGCAGTGATATTAGAGCTGTTTCATACAGTAAGAATGAAAGTGAAATTGTGCTTTCAAATTCGCTTGTACGCTCTATTACGGCATCGTTCATCTCTTTTTTAGCAGAAGAAAGAAACATTAAAAACCCAATTATAGCAGTAGGGTATGACACAAGGCTAAGCTCAGTGAGAATAAAAAATGCAGTAATAGAAAGCCTTTTGTATAATAGCTTAAAAACCTTCGATTGTAGTTTATCTTCAACCCCTTCAATGTTTATGACGACAATAAACTTAAATTGTGACGGGGCAATTATGGTGACGGCAAGCCATATGCCGTTTGATATGAACGGGTTGAAGTTCTTTACAAAAGAGGGCGGACTTTCAGGCAGCGATATTGAAATAATACTAAAAAAGGCGAGTGCCGCGCCATTAAAATACCCGAAAACAGAAAAAATGGCAGAGCCGTCAAACCATATGGACATATACGCCGCCTCTTTAAGAGATATTATTATAAGAGGTGTAAAAAATGGTGAAAAACCTCTTTCGGGACTTAAAATTGCTGTCGATGCCGGAAATGGAGTAGGCGGATTTTATGTTGAAAAGGTACTTGTTCCCCTTGGCGCTGACTGCTCGGGCAGCAGATTTTTAGAGCCGGACGGACATTTTCCCAACCATATACCAAATCCGGAGGATAAAACGGCAATGCTTTCAATAAAAGATGCCGTTATTTCATCAAAATCTGACTTTGGCGTGATATTTGATACAGATGTTGACAGAGCCGCCTGCGTTGATAAAAACGGTGAGGAAATCAATAAAAGCAAGCTCGTAGCCTTAGCCTCAGCAATAGCGTTAAAAAAAGCGCCCGGAGGTACTATTGTAACAGATTCCGTCACATCAGACGGAGTGACAGAGTTTATAACAAAAAACTTAGGCGGTGTTCACCGCCGATTTATGAGAGGTTATAAAAATGTTATAGATGAGGCAAAGAGGCTTCAAAGTGAAGGAATAAAAGCTCCGCTTGCTATTGAAACCTCCGGTCATGCAGCATTTTCTGATAATTATTATCTTGATGACGGCGCTTATCTTATGACGCTCATAATAACATTACTTGCCAATATGAAAATGACGGGCAAAGATATTTTAAGCCTCATTTCAGATTATCGCGAAGCGGCAGAGGAAAAGGAAGAACGGTATAAAATTCTTAAAAAGGACTTTAAGCAGTACGGATTAAAAGTTATTGAGGAATTTGAGATGTTCGCTAAAAACTCTGAACATGTAAGTGTTTGTCCTGAAAATTTTGAGGGAATACGCGTTTCTTTTTATGACGGGATTACTAAAGGCTGGCTTCTTATTCGCATGAGCCTTCACGAGCCGCTTCTTGTAATGAATTGTGAAAGTGATAATAAGGGCGGCACAAAACAAATATTAGCATGGTTTTATGAGTTTTTAGGAAAGTTTGACGACCTTAAATTGAAATAACGGTTATAATCCTAAATTTACAAACTGCGCAGATAGAATATAGCTTATTATATTTGCAGATAATGCACAAGGTAGAGTATGCCTTGTGTTTTTTATTCCGACAGAGCCGTAATAAATAGTTATTGCATAAAATGTTGTTTCCGTAGAGCCCATTAAAATAGATGCCGTTCTGCCAATGACACTATCGGCGCCGTAGTCTTTGAGTAAGCTTTCATACATTGTAACAGCGCCGCTTCCGGAAATAGGCGACAGAATAGTAAGCGGCAATATTTCTTTCGGAATACCCGTAATTTTTGCCAAAGGCTTTAATATATCACAAAGAAAAATAAGCGCGCCGGAGCTTCTCAGCATATCAACGGCAACGACGAGAGCAATTAAAGCAGGCAGTATTCCTACTGCAGTTTTCAGGCCTTTTTTAGCGCCCTCTATAAAAACATCAAATACTTTTACGCCCCTTATTGCGCCGAATGCCGTTATTGCGAATACAACGGCGGGAAGAATGAAGTCTGTCAGTTTTAGCATTTGCTGTTACCCCTTTTTCAAAAATAAATGTTAGTAAAACGGCCGCAAAAAGCGCGGCAAACGAAGTTAAAAGAGCGGGGAATATAATATCCATAGGCGCTGTGCTGCCGTTTTCGCTTCTTAACATCGCAATTGTTGTAGGAATAATGGAAACGGACGCCGCATTTATAACTACGAAACGCACCATTTCATTTGAGGCCGTAAAGTCCTTTATGCTCGTTTCCTCTTTAAGGCGTGACATAGCCTCAAGTCCGAAAGGCGTTGCCGCGCTGCCAAGTCCTAATATATTTGCCGTAATATTCATTGACATGGCTTTTCTTGCAGGTGAATTTTTCTCTAATTTCGGAAACAATAATCGCAAAATGGGCGATAGCATAAGGCTTATGATTTTCGTAAGTCCCGATTTTTCAGCAATATTCATTATTCCGCTCCAAAAGGCAATAACGCCCATAAGCTTTAAGCACAGCGTTATTGCAGGTTGACCGCCCGTAATAATAGTCGCCGAAAGTGCGTCCATTTTCCCGAAAGCCAATGCCGAAAAAACTGAAAGTGTGACCATTATTACAAAAATATAATTCATCATAAGTATTTCTTCCTTTCAATTTTAACAAAGCGGTAAAGCACCATAAATATTAAAAAACTTGACTAAACCGCAATATGTAGTATAATATAGTTGCATTTTTTTACAAAAAGCGGAGGTTGTATGGCAAAAAAAACACAATATGGAAATGAAAGCATTTCCCAGCTAAAAGGCGCCGATAGGGTACGAAAGCGTCCTGCCGTTATTTTCGGCTCGGACGGTCTTGAGGGCTGTCAACATTCTATATTTGAAATTATTTCAAACTCAATAGACGAAGCGCGCGAGGGCTTTGGCGACAGGATAATTATAACGAGATATCTTGACAATTCGATTGAGGTTCAAGATTTTGGTCGCGGACTTCCGGTTGATTATAATCGCAAAGAGGAACGGTATAATTGGGAGCTTGTATTCTGTGAGCTTTACGCGGGCGGCAAATACGATACGAATGATAATGGCAGCTATGAATATTCACTCGGCTTAAACGGTCTTGGTCTTTGCGCAACGCAATATGCGTCAGAGTATATGGAGGCGGAGATACACGGAGGGGGATACCGTTATCTTCTGAACTTTAAGCACGGCGAGCCAAACGGCAAAATGATTAAAGAGGAATATCCTAAAAAGAATACGGGAACGCGTATAAAATGGCGGCCTGACCTAAAGGTATTTACTGATATTGATGTTCCCGTAACATATTTTACGGAAACCTTAAAAAGGCAATCAGTCGTAAACAAAGGGATACGGTTTATATTTAAAAATCAAGTGACCGAAACGAAGTTTGAAACGACAGAATTTTTATACGAAAATGGGATAGAGGATTATATCAAGGAGTTTTGCGGCGAGGACGCGTTTACATCCGTTCAGGTATGGCATGCTGAAAAACGCGGCAGGGACAGGACGGACAAGCCTGAATATAAGGTGCTTATAAACTCGGCTTTATGCTTTTCAAATAAAAAACAGCTAAAAGAATACTATCATAACTCAAGCTGGCTTGAGTATGGCGGCGCACCCGAAAAAGCTGTGAGAAGCGCATTCGTTGCGCAAATAGACGCGTACTTAAAGCAATCAAACAAATACCTAAAAAGCGATAATAAAATTTCATTCCAAGATGTGGAAGACTGTCTTATACTTATTATTTCATCCTTTTCTACTCATACCTCTTACGAGAACCAAACGAAAAAGGCTATTAACAATAAATTTATACAAGAGGCTATGACAGAATTTTTCAGACATCAGCTTGAAGTGTATTTTCTTGAGAATAAGCTTGAAGCGGATAAAATCTCTGAACAAGTTTTAATAAATATGCGCAGCCGCATAAAAGCAGAAAGCACGAGGCAAAACTTGAAAAAAGTCCTTGCACTATCAAATGATATGTCGGGGAGAGTTGAAAAATTCGTAGACTGCCGCTCAAAAGATACGGGAGAAAGAGAGCTTTATATCGTTGAGGGCGACTCTGCTCTCGGTGCGTGCAAGCAGGCGCGTGATTCTGCTTTCCAAGCCGTAATACCCGTTCGGGGCAAAATTTTTAATTGCCTAAAGTCCGATTATGACAGGATTTTTAAAAGTGAAATAGTCGTTGATTTATTAAAGGTTTTCGGTTGCGGAGTTGAGGTCAAGACTAAAACGAAAAAGGATATTACCTCTTTTAATCTTCAAAACCTCAGATGGGATAAAATTATTATTTGTACTGACGCCGATGTTGACGGATTTCATATCAGAACGCTTATTTTAACTTTAATATACCGCCTTGTGCCTACGCTTATAAATGTAGGCAAGGTATATATTGCGGAGTCTCCGCTTTATGAAATCAATACGAAAGATGAAACATTCTTTTGCTATACGGAAAAAGAAAAGACAGAGGCGCTTGAAAAAATCGGTAACGCAAAGTACAAGATACAGCGCTCAAAGGGACTTGGAGAAAATGATGCCGATATGATGTGGCTTACAACGATGAATCCTGATACAAGACGGTTAATAAAAGTTGAGCCAAACGGCATAAAAGATGAAATTGACGAAAAGTTTGAGCTTCTTATGGGTGACAATCTGGAGGGCAGAAAAGAGCATATTGCCGACAATGGTTATATGTATATCGAGCTTGCGGATTTGTCTTAAAAAGGGAGAATAATTCATGGCAAAAAGACCAAATAGAACAGATAAAAGCAATAAAAAGAACGATGACACTAAGCTAAAAACACATATTTCCGGAGCGGGTGATGTAGTAAATCAGCTTATTACTGACACGCTTGAAGTGAATTTTATGCCATATGCTATGAGTGTTATAATGTCACGCGCCATTCCGGAGATAGACGGATTTAAGCCCGCGCATAGAAAACTGTTGTATTCAATGTATAAAATGGGGCTTTTATCGGGCGGCAGAACAAAATCCGCAAAAATAGTCGGCATAACAATGCAGTTGAACCCTCACGGTGACGGACCTATTTATGATGCCATGGTAAGGCTTTCTCGCGGGAATGAATCGCTTTTGCATCCATATGTAGACAGTAAGGGTAACTTCGGCAAGGCATATTCAAGTAATATGCAGTATGCGGCCTCTCGTTATACAGAAGCGAAATTAGAAGAAATCAGCAGAGAGCTTTTTCTTGACATAGATAAAGATACCGTTGACTTTGTAGATAACTATGACGGTACCATGAAAGAGCCGTGGCTCCTTCCCGTTTCATTTCCGACGATTTTAACAAATGTAAACACCGGCATAGCCGTGGGAATGGCAAGCCAAATAGCCTCTTTTAATTTAAGGGAAATATGCGATGCGACTGTTGAGCTAATAAAAGACGCTGATTTTGATGTTTCACAAATAATTAAAGCGCCGGACTTTGTCGGCGGCGGGTATGTTATTTATGACAAAGCTGTTATGGAGAATATTATTAATAACGGCAGAGGCGGAATAAAAATAAGGGCAAAATACACTTATGACAAATCGAATAACTGTATTGATATTACGGAAATTCCGCCAAGAGTTACGGCAGAGCAGATAATAGACAGGATTATTGACCGTGCAAAAAGCGGCACAATAAAAGAAATAAGCGATGTTCGTGACGAAACGGATAAAAGCGGACTTAAAATCACAATAGACTTAAAAAGAGGCACAGATGCCGACGCTCTTATGAGAAAGCTTTATAGAATAACGCCGCTTGAGGACTCTTTTTCCTGTAACTTTAATGTGTTAATAGCAGGTGTTCCCGTTGTTTTAGGCGTAACGGATTTACTTAAAGAATGGATAGCATTTAGAGAGGAATGTGTAAGAAGACGCGTATATTTTGAGTTAAACAAAGCAAAAGAACGCTTGCATTTACTTTTAGGTCTCAGCAAAATACTGCTTGATATAGACAAGGCGATAAAGATTGTGCGCGGTACAGACGAGGAATCGGAAGTAGTTCCTAACCTTATGATAGGATTTGGCATTGACCGTATTCAAGCAGATTTTGTAGCTGAAATAAAATTAAGGCACTTAAACCGTGAATATATATTAAAAAGAACCGCCGATATAGAAGCCTTAAAAAAAGCCATTGAGGAAATGGAAGCAATCTTAAAATCAAAAACTCGGTTAAGAAAAATTATTATAAAAGAGCTAATTACCGTTAAGGAAAAGTACGGTCAAGATAGAAGAAGTGAAATCATTTATCTTGAGGACGAAGAACACGAGGAGCCAATAGAGGAAATACCTGACTATCCCGTCAACTTATTTTTTACAAAAGAAGGTTATTTCAAAAAAATAACGCCTCTTTCCCTTAGAATGGGCGGCGAGCAAAAGCTAAAAGACGGTGACGAGATAACTGAGGAATTTGAAGCGTCAAACGCTTGCGATTTACTGTTCTTTACAGATAAACAGCAGGTTTATAAATCAAAAGCAAGTGATTTTGAGGATACTAAAGCTTCAGTTTTAGGCGAATTTATAGGCTCAAAATTAGAGTTCGATGAAGATGAGCGCGCCATATATATGGCGGTAACTACAGATTATAGCGGTTATATGCTTTTCTTTTTTGAAAATGGCAAGGTTGCTAAAATAGATATGTCGTCTTATGAAACGAAAACGAACCGAAAAAAGCTAATTAAAGCCTATTCGGACAAAATTCCAATAGTAGCAGCTAAGTATATAGAAAAGGATATAGAGCTTACGCTTTTGTCGAGCGCAAACCGTGCTTTAATATTAAACAGCGCCTCTCTAATTCCAAAATCATCAAGGGACTCTATGGGGGTTAATGTTATGACGATTAAAAAAAATCATAGGTTAATATCGGTCAAGGAACATAAAGAGGATGATTTTGAAAAGCCGCATAGGTACCGCACAAAAACATTGCCAAGCACAGGCGCCGTTTTACGACCGGAGGACAAAGCCGAGCAGCTTTCACTTGAATAAAAAGAGACTGTCTCCGATATTAAGGAGACAGTCATTGTCGTCTTACTCCACAGATTCGCTTTGCCTTACAAGAGCATTCTCTCTGAAAAGTAAGGATATGCACCAAATTCCTGCCAATGCGACGACCGCATAAATTATTCTGCTGACG
>JAAZGX010000293.1 GCA_012511005.1 Clostridiales bacterium | reverse complement strand
TAACAATAACAAGAGAAGTTCCCGCTATGGATTTTGTTGTTGAGGGCGAAAACAGAGTTTGGGGCTGTAATTCAAAGAAAAATGAGATTTATGCTTGTAAGTTAGGCGACTTTAGAAATTGGAACTGCTTTTTGGGACTGTCAACGGACAGCTATGCGGTATCTGTAGGGACAGACGGCGAGTTTACGGGAGCCGTGCGCTACCTTTCAAGTATTTTATTCTTTAAGGAAAACTATGCTCATAAGATTTATAACACAAATCCGCCGTACATCGTGTCAACCTCACGCATAAAAGGCGTGCAAAAAGGCAGTCACAGCTCACTTTGTATTGTAAACGGCAGTCTGTTTTATCTATCACAGACAGGTCTATGCAAGTTTGAAGGCTCGTTGCCGCAAGCAGTTCAAAATGTGTTTGGCACAGAGTATTTTTACAGCGGTGTTGGCGGCGAGTTTCGGAATAAATACTATATATGTATGTCGTCCGGCGCTGATAAACGGCAGCTTTTCGTATACGATACGGAAAACGGCATATGGCATAAAGAGGGGTTAGATAAAGAAGCGCTTGATATAAAAGAGTTTGCATCATATAACAGCAACCTGTTTTTTATATATAAAGACGAAAATATGCTGAAGCTTGGGCTTATAGACGGAGAAAAGCCTTACGGAACATTTACGGGGCAGCTTTCAGGTTACAGCGAGGAGCCGTTTGTGTCGTGGAGCGCAAAAACAGGTATGCTGGGCATTTCAAACGCCGCGCATACATACATAAAAACAGTATTTATACGGTACAGCCTTAAAGATACAAAGGATGAGGAAAACCCGGCTTTTATTGATGTATATGCACAGTATGATAGCGACGGGGAGTGGGAACTCCTTGACAGCGGCAGGGAAAGCGAGACGCATGCGCACATAATTAAGGCGCATATATTGCGAAAGTGCGACCATATAGAGTTAAAGTTTAAGGGGAGGGGAGAGTGCAAAATTTTCTCACTGACACTTTCGTATGAGTTAGGGGGTATAGAGCATTGATTGATGCGGTAAATACGACGGCTGACATTAGAGGGTACTTAAATCAAATTGATGAAACATTAAAAACCGTGCTGCTCGGTCTTTCGGGAAGCGTCGGCGATGTTAAAAGCGTATTAACAAAAAACGGAGAAATAACGAGTGAAGCGAATGAGGCTATGTATTCAGTTGCCGTTAAAATGAAAGATGAGCAATTGGAAAAGTTCGACGAGCTAAAAAGTGACATAATAAGAACGGCAGACGAGGTAACAGGGGAGTGTAAGGCGTATACTGACGCAACAGAAAACTCAATTATATCCACCGTAGAAAGTGAGTTTGTGGCAAAAAGCGAATACGGGGAATATAAATCGGGCACAAATGCCGCTTTAGGTATATATGACGGCAGGATAACGGCAAATACAGAGGCTATTGAGCAAATTGATACGGACTACAGAGAATATAAAAAAGAGGCGTCTTCACAAATTTCTTTACTGCCCTCTGCGATAATATCGGAGGTTACGGAGGATTTTATATCAAAAGATGAGTTGGACGGAGAGTCCCTTCAGTCTTTTATAGGAAGTTTTGTAACGCAAAGCAAAAATGACATAACAGAGGAGTTTGTTTCAAGGCTTTATGCCGCTTTAGGTGAAATTGAAGATACGCACGGCGGCATATCAGAATATATAACGGAAACGAGCGCCTATATAAGGAGAGGCGAGATAGCAGACGGT
>JAAZGX010000292.1 GCA_012511005.1 Clostridiales bacterium | reverse complement strand
GAGCTATAAATGCATTAATTAAATCGTCGGGCATCTCGTCTATACTTACCCAAACCCTGTTTTCAACTCCATGGAGTTTAAACAGCTCAATTAGCTTTCCGTTTTTATCATATCCGTAAATAAAGCTTGTTCTGTCTTGATTTGCAATATAATCATCAAGGTCAACTATAATGTCGCCGTTTACAGTTTTAACTATATCGGCAAGCACATAAGTTACAACCGCTGTAAAGGATATGACACCAACAGCTATAAAAATCATTGCCGCTAAAACAAGTTTTCTGAAAGCAGGATTATGTTTGCGGTTTGCCATTTTCATTTTAACATTTTTAACTGTTTTATTTGTACTTTTTCTCAAATGCCGACACCTCCGCACTGGATAATTATATCATATACAAATGACAAAAGGTAAGCTTTTATTAAATTTGTAATTTATTTGTTATATTTAAGACAAAATGGACAAAAATACTATAAAAGGTACAGGAGAAAAATGATGAAAACAAAAATTATGGCACTTATTTTACTGATTGCTGTTGTGCCGATTGGTATTATGCTGTCAAAGCACACACAGAAAGGGCAAGAAATTAACTCCACAACAAGCGAAAGCTATTCATATTCTTTAGAAAGCACAAAAGCTTTATACGAGTATATGCTAAAAGAATATAACGGAAAGCTTGCCGTTTTTGAAACGAATTCTGAGCATCCCGTAGAAGTTTTTAGTATTTTCGTAGACACACTGCCTCAAGTTGACAGAGATTTGTTAAAGGACGGAATTCCGGCAAGCACTAAAGCCGAGCTTTTACGGCTTATTGAGGATTATACAGGATAAAAGTTATCACATATGCTTTTTGCAAGCGCAATATCAAACGGCGTTGTGATTTTTATGTTATAATCCTCCCCATTTACAAGGGCAACCTTTGCCCCGCGTGACAATATAAGCCCTGCGGTATCCGTATACATTTTTATTTCCTCTGCGCTTAATAAACAGAATGTTTCAAAAAGCAGTGAAAAGGAAAATGTCTGCGGAGTTTGTATCCTTACTAACGCCTTTCTATTCAGCATACCGTCAATAAAAGCACCGTCTTTGCTCATCATAACAGTATCAACACAGGGCAGAACCGTCGTCGCGGCACCGTACTCTTTTGCTTTATTAATGTTTTCTTCTATTATTCTGTCATTAATAAACGGGCGTACGGCGTCGTGCGTTATAATTATATCCCCGTCGCCGGCAGAAAGTACCGCTTTTGCAAATTTACAACCATTGTAAACTGAATGATTTCTATCATTACCGCCGGATACTATGAAAATATTTTCCGTGTCGCATAAATACTCTTTTATTATTGCATTCGTTTCACCCATATGCTTTTTTGGCGCACAGATAACAAATGCGTCAATCATATCGCTTTTAATAAAAGCCTCAAGCGTTCTTATTATTATCGGTTTATCATTAATCTTCATAAACTGCTTAGGGGCGGCGCCGCCCATTCTTGTGCCTGTGCCGCCTGCCATTATCTCACAAATTACCAAAGCTTACAGCTCCTTTTTATTGTCAAAACCCTCCGTACTCTCTTTTCTGAATAATACCTTTATCGTCAATAGCATTAATTTTATGTCAAGCATAACAGAATAGTTTTGAATATATGTTAAATCAAGCTTCAGCTTGTTGTATGCAGTCGTATTATACTTACCGTATACTTGGGCATAGCCGGTTAAGCCCGTTTTCACTTTATGGCGGTACGCAAACTCCGGCATCTGCTTGCAGTATTCCTTCACATGCTCTACTCTTTCACATCGCGGACCTACTATTGACATATCACCTATAAATATATTAAAAAGCTGCGGCAGCTCGTCAATCCTTAAAGGACGGATAAGCTTTCCTATAGGAGTTATACGCTTATCATTATTTACTGCCGGCTTTGGCTTACCGTCAGGCTCGGCATTGACTATCATACTGCGAAATTTATATATCTCGAACTCCTTACCGTCAAGAGTGATGCGTTTCTGCCTAAAAAACACAGGACCGCCGTCATATAGCTTTATAGCAGCGCTTACAATGAGCAGAAACGGTGAAAGCACCATTATAGCAAGGGACGATACAAACAAATCCATCGCTCTTTTGACTACTCTTTGCTCAAGCGTCAAACCAACGCTTTCACAACACACGAGCGGAGAATCAAAGTAGGTAATCTCATACGCTCCTCTTATAAGGATGTCTGAAATCTTTGGCACGATATATACTCTTTTATCATTTTCATAACAAAATT
>JAAZGX010000048.1 GCA_012511005.1 Clostridiales bacterium | reverse complement strand
GCCCTTACAGCGTCTATAAGCTCTATCGTAACCTCCTCCCCTTCTCCTAATATAAAAGCGTCAAAGAAAGGAGTTAACGGCTCAGGATTACAGCAGCAAGGGCCGCCGGCGATGATAAGCGGATAAAACGCGTCTCTTTTTTCTGCTAATAGAGGAATATTTGAAAGAGTTAACATATTTAAGATGTTCGTATAAGACAGCTCATATTGTAGCGTAAACCCAACAATATCAAAATCGGAAACGGCTGTTTTCGTTTCAAGTGAAAACAGCGGTAAACCTCGTTCAATTAAAAGTTCTTCCAAATCTAAGGCAGGGGCAAAAACACGCTCACAAAGTGCATAATCAAGTGAATTTATAAGACTGTAAAGAATTTTCATCCCAAGGTGTGACATCCCTATTTCGTAAATATCGGGAAAACAAAATGCGAATGTTATATCACATTCGAACTTGTTTTTAATAATACTCCCCGCCTCATTACCTAAATACCTTGCCGGTTTTTCAACGAGCGGCAATATGTTATCAATTTCTCTTTCACTTATAGTCATACGGTACCCCTAAATATAGTTTAATATATTTTACAACAAAAAGCACCGTTTAGCAAGGAGATACTTTTGAGTTTTTAAAAATTAAAAGCACTATAAGATAAAGTCCTAAAAGAAGTAATGTAAAATTACATTTAGTGTTAAAAAGCTGAAATACCCCGAATAGTATTAAGGGAATGACGAAAATAAAAGAGATTATTTTAACGGATTTATGCGCCTTAAAAGGCGTTTTCTTAGACGCTAAAAAGAAAAACAGCGCACTGCCGCCGTCAAGCGAAAATATTGGCAATAAATTAAATAAAGCAAGAAAAAGGTTGACAAGCGCGAACTTTAGAAGTACAGCGGATTTAAAACAGAAAAACAGCGTCAGTGTTATTATAAAAACAATAATATTGACGAGCGGTCCCATAAGCGCTATTTTACACTCATCCCAATAATTTATACGAGGATTTATGCCTTTTACTATTTTCATTCCAAAAATATTAAAATAGACGGCGCACACTTTTGTACGCGTTAAAAACAAGCAAATCAAATGACCCGCTTCATGAAGCAGGGCAGAGATTATTAATATTATAGGAAGCTTGCTGTTTTGATTTATTATGGCTATTAGTATTACCGCAATGAAAAGAAAGCTGATTTTAACGGTAATACTTTTGCACTTAAACTGCATCCGCCGCACAATTCAATGCAAATAACGGGTTATAAGAAACACCGTTAATTCTAAACTCGAAATGAAGGTGATTACCCGTAGAAACCCCTGTACTCCCAACCTTTGCTATTGCCTCTCCCCCTCTGACCTTTGTATCTTTCGGGGCTAAAAGCTCCCTACAATGACAGTACATCGTTGTAATACCGTTACCGTGGTCAATTTCAAGATAGTTGCCATTCCATTTATCGTAATCGGCTCTAATTACTTTTCCGTCAGCTATACTCCTTATGTACTCACCCTTTTTACCGGCTATATCTAAGCCTGTATGAAAATCTTTTGTATTATATACAGGATGAATTCTTTCTCCGAATTTAGAAGTAATTTTGCCGGAAAGCGGTGAATAAATGGTTCCGTTAAGCGAATAAGGCGAATTAGAAGCAGTTGCCGTAACTTCTTTCCCATTTTTATTAAGATTAAGGCTTACCTGCTTTGTTTTACTTTCAGGCTCAACGGTAGCGATAAGTCCTTCATTATTCAATGTGGTCGTTTCATTTTTATTTGTTATTTCATTTTCTTTAACAGTTTCGGGCTTTGTATCTGTACCGCTATTATCATCTTGATTTTCTGAATGTTCAGGAATGGCGCTTCCGTCAAGACTTCCTTTAGACCGCTCGTCATCTGTAAACAGAATAACCTTTATGTGTTTAAAAGCGTCCTCGGCATCCTCTCTTGTCAGCGAGGCAGAAAGTATAGGGACAAGCTCATCGGACAGTTTTTTAAATAAAGGGGCGCTCGTTTTAGAGATTGCAAAAACAATCCCAATAATTATTAAAGATACAGCCGTTTGAAAACCGATTGTTTGCATTACATAGTCTTTTTCTTTGTTTTTCATATAATCACCCGAATATATATATGCAAAAAAACTATGTTATATTACGAATGCAATCCTTCCCACTCAGCATAAAGATTATCAAGAAGTTCCTTACATTCTTTATGTGTTTTAGCTGATTTACAAAGCTTTATATAATCAGTTGAAATTTCCGGAGATGCCATCTTTTCTTCAAGCTCCATTATCTCCTTTTCAACTTTTGAGATGTGCTGCTCAAGCCTTGCAATTTGGCTTTTTCTTCGTCTTATTTCACTTTCCCGTTCTTTTCTTAACTTATAATCACTCTTTTTATGATTTTTAGGTAAAGGTATATTATCTAAAGCGGCATTTTCTTTATACTGTAAATAAGAGTTGTAATTTCCCTCAATCATTTCAATTTTATTGTCCTGTAAAACAGCAATTTTAGTCGCAAGTTTATTTATAAGATACCTATCGTGTGAAACGGCAAGTATCGTACCGTCAAAATCAAGCAGCGCATCCTCAAACGCCTCTCGTGATGATATATCAAGGTGGTTTGTAGGTTCATCAAGCAGTAAAAAGTTAGGGTAAATAAGCATAAGTTTTAATAAAGCTACTCTTGCTTTCTCTCCCCCGCTTAAAGAATATATCTTTTTATTAACATCATCTCTAAAAAAGAGGAAGGCGGCAAGAGCTTTTCTAATTTGTGTTTGGTCAATACTCCTGTCAAGCCCCCACACCTCGTCAAGCACAGTGTTTGAATTTGTCAGCTTAGAAATGCTTTGGTCAAAATACCCCATTTTCACACTCTGACCAAGCTTTACAAAGCCCGAATTACTTTTTAATTCACCTGTAATTATTTTTAATAAAGAAGATTTCCCCGAGCCGTTTGCCCCTAAAAGGAATACCCTATCCCCTTTTTGAATACTTAAATCTACATTAGAAAAAAGATGATTATCGTTAAACGATTTGCTTATATTTACTAAAGATAAAACATCCGCACCGCTTTCATTTCTAATTTTGAATGAAAAACGAACCTCTGCAGCTAAAGAATCCGGCACTTCAAGATTTGCGCTTATTTTCTCAATCTGCTTTTGTTTACTTGCTATTGTCACATAATTTCGTTCACGATTAAATTGTTTTTGCTGCTCAATAATACCCTCTATACGCTTTATTTCTTTTAAAGACTTTTCATATTCACGCTCAATTGACAACTGTTTTTCCTTTACAATATTTTTATGGGTAGTATATGAATATGAAGTCATATAAATTTTTTTATTCGTTATTTCCATTGTTTTTGAAGTAGTTCTTTCTAAGAAAAACCTGTCATGCGAAATAATTATAGCCGCGCCTTTATATTTAGTTAAAAAGTCCTCAAGCCACGCCATAGAGTCAATATCTAAATGGTTTGTCGGCTCGTCAAGGAGTATAAGCTGACTATTTGACAGCAGCAGCTTACATAAAGCAAGCTTCGATTGCTCTCCGCCGCTTAATACCGCAGCATCTTTATTTAGGTCATCCTCATTAAACCCAAGACCTAAAAGCGTTGAGCGTGTTTTTGCTTTATATACAAGTCCGTCTCTATTTTGAATTTCTTCCGTTAGAAAAAGCTGACGCTCAATAAGAGAAAAGTTGTTTGGATGCTCCGTTAGCTCTTTATGTACTTCTTCAAGCTCATTTTCCATTTCCATAATATCCGAAAAAACTTTTAACGCACAGTCATAAACGCTTGTGCCTTTAATAAAGTCAGAGTACTGCTCCATATAACCGAGCGCCGTGTCTTTCCCTATAACAACAGCGCCCTCTGTAGGTGAATGCTCATTTGTTATGAGCTTAAAAAGAGTAGTTTTGCCGGTGCCGTTAGCACCTATCAAAGCTACCCTCTCCCCCGCTTCTATTTTAATGTTTACATTTGAAAACAAAACCCTGTCCAAAAAAGAGAACGAAAGATTTTGCAGTTGCAGACATGACATAATTTACTCCGTTATTGTGTGCTAATTAGCACAGACAGCTTTCCTTTTAATGATATATTTTGACTATCTGACAATATTAATATACTGCTTCCTTTATGTATCGTTTCTGTCACATCATCACAGCTTACAGCGCCGTTTCCGTCAAGCACTATTATGCTCATAAAAGAGTCATCGTTTGGCTCTATATTAAAAATACCGTCAATATCAACCGCTTTTATACTAAAATATTCACTGTCACAAAGGTTTTTAATAACCGTATTACCCTGCTTTACAGTAGTAACAGTCTTTATTTCTTTAGACGGTTTTGTAATGGTAACATCAACGGCTTTATCAATGTGAAGCGGTCTCTTTTTGCCGTTTTCCAGCCTGTTATAATCATAAATGCGGTATGTAGTATTGCAGTTTTGCTGAACTTCAGCAAGCAGTATCCCACCGCCAATAGCGTGAAGTGTTCCCGCAGGAATGTAAAAAAAATCACCTTTTTTAACCTTAACCCTGTGAACATATTGAAGCAAAGTATTATCTATTACAGATTGCTTCAATTCTTCCTTGCTTATTTCTTTATTAAAACCGTATATCAGCTCTGCACCCTCATCACAGTCAAGTATGTACCAAGCCTCTGTTTTTCCCTTAGAGTTTTCATTTCTTTTTGCATAATCATCATCGGGATGAACTTGCACAGAAAGGTCTTTTTTTGCATCTATAAGCTTTATAAGAAGCGGAAATTCGCCGCCTTTATATTTCGCGCCAAGTAAATGAGTATTACCGTTAAAAATTAATTCTTCAACCGTCATTCCCTTGTATTTGCCGTTTATTATTTCATTAACTCCGTCTTTTCGGCATGTAAGCATCCAGCTTTCGGCAATATTTGTATGCTCGCTGTTAAAGCCAAAATCCGTTATAAGGCGCTTGCCGCCCCAAATTATTTGTTTGTGTACAGGTTTTAATAACAACGGATACATTGTATTCCCTTTCTGCTTTTTATCATTCAGATTGAATAAGTTTATCGTCAAAAGATTGTTGCTCAGAATTTTCCGGATTTTGCAAATCCTGTTTTTCTATAAGGGGTCTTACAGCGGAGCGAACATCAACCCTATCATAAAACTCTTTGAATTTTACGGTAAATCTTAATTTTCTTTCACAATTTTTACAGTAGAATGCCGCTCTAAATGAGTGTCCGATAATTCGCCAGTCTGTAATACGCTCTGTTTTACCGCCGCATTTGTCACAAATACAGCGCATTTCTTTTTTATCAATAAGCGGACTGTTAATATCAGTTATAGCGCGCGCTTTGAAAAGCAGTCTGTGATAGAAATTATCATTACAAATACAGACATAAGATTTAATGGTTTTTTGATTATATACCTTACGAAAAATATCTGCCGCAAGGTAACTGTCACCTAACGCCCTGTGCAGTGAATATCCGTCAACATCAATACCGATTAGCTCTGCCGCTGCTTGAAGCCCTACCTGCTCGGAATTTGATAAATCTAAAAGCACTTGCGTATATTTTTGTAAATTCAAATATTTTTTTAAGAAAGGAATAACGGTTATTCCGTTAAAATAGTGAAAGTTTTCGATTAAAACTCTTATATCTGTATCGCCCCATGTTAAAACTACACAGTCTTCTTTATTTGCCCATTTTCTGAATATTGACATAGCCTTTGAAAACGGTATTCCGGTGTTTATATCCTCATTTGTAATATTTGTAAGCTCTTTAACACGGGAGTGAAGCTTTTTACCAAGCTGAGCTTTTATAAAAAGAGAAAAGCTGTCAACTGTTTTAAGGTTACTGTCAAGCATTACGGCGCCGATTTCAATAATTTCATTAATAAAACACTTATGTTTCTTGCTGTAAGCGTTATTCCATTCAAGGTCAAGGATTATAAAATGCATAAACATCTCCAAATTTTGCGGCTTTTTATTTTAATTGAGACCCTCTTTATCATAAAGACAAGCCGTTTCAAAAAGTATTTGCGTACCGACTTTCAAAGTCTCCGGCTCTAATAAATCATAATTATCAAGCCTTGTGTGGTAATAGCGCGGAGGTGTAGGGTCCATAGCGGCAAAACCCGTTGATTTAATTTTAGCCTGTGTAAACGCGGCAGCGTCACACGCACCAATATAAACAGAGGCATACGGTAAATCCATTCCGCAGTTTTTCGCGGCTTTTTTAACAAGTTCTTTTACTTGTTTGTCGTGTTTTACAGTACCGCTCAAATCCCTGTCGTAAATAGCCATATCTTCAAGGTCGCGTATTGTATCAACGGCTATTACAACCGTTTCAGTTTCTTTAAGCTCGTCGGCATGCGCTTTTATAAATGCCTTGGCTCCGCGCAATCCGGACTCCTCCGAGCCTGTTAAAAGTACCCTTACCTCCGTGTTTTGAAAGCGAATGTCAGCCTCGTCAAGCGTTTTAAGCACAGCCATTGAGCAAAGGCACCCCGAAAGGTTATCGTTAGCCCCGGGAACACTTTTAGTGTAGCTTTGGAAAAAGAGAAACGCTATAAAAAACGGTACAAATAGAACAAGAATAATACCGACGAATTTGAAAAACATAAAGTCAAGAGCGCGAGTTTTTAATGATATGCTCGTTATCCACAAAACGAAGTTTGAAATAGAGGATACAATAAGACCAACGACTGCCGGAATTAAGATTAACTTCATTCCCACACCGCCGAATTTATAGTTCAGTGTCCATTCATATTGTGAATCTGCATGACCGACAAAATATATAATTCTTTTAACTTCACCCGCAGGCTTTCTCACAGAAAGAACATTATGCGAAGGGTGTCCTTTAAATAATGGGTCGCAAAACTGCTTATACATAAGAAACTCAAATATAAGCGGGATAATTCCTAATACAGTAACACCAAAAGCTTTAAGCGGCATATTTACCCAGTAAAGAAATACGCTTATTATAGCCGCCGCAACCGTAAACGGTATAAAACCCATAAAGGCTTGACGATGGACGGTAAACTCTTCTATAGTTACCTCATCCGACCATTTCTTTAAGTCTTCAGCCATAAGTTTTTGAGCTTTCAGTTCCTCGGGGCTGCCGGGGGCTCTCGGTCCGATTGTTTTTATGATGGTGGTAATTCTTTCAATAATATAGTTTACAGTCTTGTCAATATTGCTTTTTTCCGTCGGAAACATATTTTTTACCTGTTTCATATTAATATCACCTTCCAATTAAATATTTTAACATTTATTTATGATAAAAACAAGGTAAAACCTCTCATTTTTTATATATAATTAATTAAATAGAAAATCTTATATTAAATGTTGACAAATCTGTGTATTCAGTTAAAATCTAATAAGGTGAGGAGGAATTAAAATGAATAATGACTCGCATATTCTTATGTATGACAAACCGGCACGACATTTCTGCGAATCCATAGCACTCGGTAACGGAAATCTTGGCGCTTGTGTTTTCGGTCAGCCTAAGCGCGAAAAGGTGTGCCTTAATCAAGACACGATTTGGAGCGGTTACCCGCGTGACACGGTAAGAATTGGCGCATATGACGGATTTCTCAAAGCAAGAGAGCTTACTATGAGCGGGCGGTATGTGGATGCGGAAAAAGTAATTGAAAGTGAATGCTCAAGTGTTTGGAGCCAAGAGTATATACCCTTTGGGAATATGCTTTTTGAATTTCAAGGTACGGGTAAATCAGAGGAATACAACAGAACGCTTGATTTAAGAAACGCTATATGCAGCATAAAGTACACTCAAAATAATGTTACTTATTTTCGAGAAGCTTTTGCATCATTTTTGAAAAATGTGTTCGTTTACAACTTTTCGGCATCTGAAAAAGGTAAAATAAGCTTTAACTTAAAACTATCTTGCCCTATAAAGCACACTATTAATAATACGGACAAATATCTAATTCTTGACGCTGTTTGCCCATCTGACTCTTTAAGAAACCACAAGGATTTTCCGAATAGAGGAGAATTGTATCCGAAAGAGCCTGAAAAGATGGGCATAGGATTTAGAGGAGCCGTAACCGTTAAATTAAAAGGTGGAAATGTCCGCTATGTAAACAGAGTAATAGAGGTTTCGGGGGCGGACAGCGCCACCGTCTATTTTGCGACAAAAACCTCTTTTAACGGGCATGATAAGCATCCGGTGCTTTTAGGTAAAGAGTATAAAAACGCTTGCCTTGAAGTGTTAGAAAATGCTGTATCTATGTCTTATAATTCAATAAAACTTGAGCATATAAAAGACTATAAAAAGTACTATGACCGTGTTTCGCTTAACCTTGGAACAGATAATAAAGAAAATATACCAACGGATAAAAGGCTTAAACAGCATCAAAAAGGCAAAGATGATATAGGTCTTTACCAGTTAATGTTTAACTTCGGCAGATATCTTTTAATAGCCAGTTCGCGTGAAGGCTCGCAGCCCGCAAACTTGCAAGGTATTTGGAATAAAGAGCCGCACCCGCCATGGCACTCAAATTATACTGTTAATATTAACACAGAGATGAACTATTGGCCTGCTTTGCCGTGTAATTTACCGGAGCTTGCGCTTCCTTTGCTTGATATGATTAAGGATATTTCTGTTGCAGGCGAAAGAACGGCAAAAATACATTATAATGCAAACGGGTTCTGCGCGCACCACAATATTGATTTGTGGCGGCTTACTACACCGGTAAGCGGTAGTGCAAGCTGGCTTTTCTGGCCCCTTTCGGGCGGTTGGCTTTGTGACCATATTTATGAACAATATCTTTACACTGCTGATAAAGAGTTCCTTAAAGATTTTGGCTATCCTATAATGAAAAAAGCTGCCGTGTTTTTTTTAGATGTGTTAATTGAGGATAAAGACGGTTATCTCATATTTGCCCCCTCGACTTCTCCGGAAAATCTTTATAAAACAAGCTTAGGCACTACTGCTGTCAGCGAAACGACAACAATGACAATGTCTATAATTAAACGACTTTTCAAAAATTGTATAAGCGCCGCAAAAGAGCTTGAAATTGATGAAGATTTCTGCGAAATCCTTTCTAAAACGCTTGGAAGACTGCTGCCTTTTAAAAAAGGCAGAAGAGGCGAGTTGCTTGAATGGTATAAAGAGCAAGAGGAGCATGAGCCGCACCACAGGCATAAATCTCATTTATATGCACTCCACCCTGCCGCGCTAATAACAAAAGAGGACGACCCGGAGCTTGCGGCTGCCTGTAAACACACGCTTGAACTTAGAGGTGATAACGGCACGGGGTGGAGCCTTGGTTGGAAAATCAACCTTTGGGCAAGGCTTTTTGACGGCGACCATGCCTTAAAGCTTGCTAAGATACAGCTTAACCCTGTTAGCGCTAATACTGCTATGTGTATGGGCGGCGGCGGTACATATCCAAATTTATTTGACGCTCACCCGCCGTTTCAAATTGACGGTAATTTTGGTTTTACGAGCGGAATTTGCGAAATGCTTTTACAGTCAAGAAACAATAAAATCTTCCTGCTGCCCGCTCTCCCTTCAAGTTGGAAAAACGGCGAAGTTAAAGGACTTCTTGCTAAAGGCAATATTAAAGTTGATATAAAATGGCTTGACGGCAAGCTTAAATCATATAAGCTACACGGTCAAGCCAATGGGGTCGCTGTTATTTATAACGGGGAAGTTCTTAATTAGTTTTTTAATCCGATATATTCCTTAAATAATTGTGTAATAGCATAAAGTTGGTCTATCTCCATTCTTCTGCTTTCTGTAAATTCAAGGGCATCTCTTGTGCGACTGCCGTATCCTATCGGAACACCGTCAAGGCTTAAATGATATTTAGCATTTACAGGGTAAACCTGACATTCGGCAACAGAGCAGAAACCCACGAAATTCTGAATAAGTTCCGCCCGTTTCGGGTCGCTTTTAAAAACTTTATACAGCTCGGAATAAAGCTCAGGGTGAAAATTGCCCATAACGCCTGAAAAACCAACGCAACCAAGTTTTAAGCTTTCAAGCAGCGAGGACGAGTTCGCATTATATATTCCAAAGCCGGAGTCCCCTGCCGCCTTTATCTTTTTACCAATTTGTGCAATATCGCAGCAAGTATCTTTAAGAAAACGGAATTTGCCCGTATTTGACAGCTCTTTTATAACTTCGGGAGATAAAAGGCGGTTATACGGGTACGGGCACTCGTAAATTCCTAAAGCTATATCGGGAAGACGATTTATAACATCAAACACATTTTTAAGAAAGATTTCGTCACTTTCCTCTTTTTTCGCGAAACGGTTAGAGATAAAAACATAGGCATCAATCCCCGTATCAATATATCTTTTTGCATCCTCAACCATTTCATCATTATCGTCTGAAGTATTGCCTGATGCTATAATACATAAACCCTCCGGCTTGTTTTTCATAATAAATTTCAAAAGCTCAAGCTTTTCTTCAAAGGATAAAAAGAAAATCTCACTGCTTTGGCAAATAGCAAAAATGCCGTCACAGCCCTTTTTCTTATACCAATCAAGAAGTGCCAAGACACCGTTATAATCAATCTTATTATCCTTTGTGTAAGGAGTAATCATAGTCGGATACACTCCGTGCGGAATATCTTTAATCATTTAATATACAACCTGCCTTTTTTATATTTATACAATCATAGCACATTTTACAAAAAAGAATAGACTTTTATTAAAATCTTTCTTATAATAACTTGAGGTGAAAAAATGAAAATAAGGAAATACGAGAAAAAGGATTTTGACAAAGTACGGAATATTTGCCTTACTAATGCTGATATTACGCAGGATAACCAAAAAGTAGCGGAATTTATTCTGCTTATGTTTTGCGATTATTACATTAAGGAAGAACCCGAGTGCTGTTTTGTTGCCGTAGATGATGATGATAATCCCGTCGGCTATGTTTACGGCACTTTTGATTATGATAAATATCACAAAACTTTTATGGAGCGTTATTATCCTAAAATAAAAACCATAAGCCTTAAAAGAGCGATAGCGGCTAAAATAGAAATGCGCGACCACGCTGTTTATAAAGAGGAGTACCCCGCTCATTTTCATATTGATGTACTAAAATCAAACCAAAGCGGCGGACTTGGCTCAAAATTATTGACGGAGTTTTGTGAGTATCTAAAAGGACGAGGCAGCAAAGGCGTGATGATGATTTGCGGCAAAGATAACACAGGCGCGCAGCGGTTTTATAAGAAGAACGGCTTTGATACACTTCATACAAAAAGAACGGGAGTTGCAATGGGAAAAAAGTTTAACACTAAATAAAGCATAGAAAACGCGGTTGATAATTTTAGGAGGATAATAAATGTCCGTACTTAATAACATAACCTTTATCTTTATAACAACTGTTGCCTTGTCTTACGGCTGGGGCATGAGAGGCACTACAATAGGCGGCGAAAAAGGCGCAATGCTTCCGGGGGCTTTAGCCGGTGTAATGATAGCAATATTTTCAGGCTCGCCGTTTCTTTTAGAAAACTTCTTTTTCCTATCTGCTTTAGGCTCAATGGGTATGTATTACGGCGGTTGTATGACATATGGTGAAACTCTTGCGTTATCACTTGCCACAAGACCTGCACCCAATATGAAAAAAGGACTTATTGCCCTTTATGTTAAGGGCTTTTTGTGGTTTGCTGTTTTTGCGGAGATTTTAACGCTTGGTATCGCAGCGCTTACGGGAAAATATTTTTCGGTAAAAGAAATTATCATTATGTTCCTTTTAATGCCTGTTGTTATGATAACATTTCTGTTTATTTTTAATAGACCCCATAATAAAGATGAAAAAATCTTTCCGAAAATCTACTTTTCCATAACGAGAAAAGAAAGCTGGGGCGCAATGTTTGGGTTATTTACTCTGCTTTTTATAATAGCTATAGTTAAAAAAATCCCTTTTGTTATAGAGTTTACACTTGTATGCGCCTTGTTTGGGGGATTTGGCTGGGTAATAGCACAATTAGCCCATGTTTTTTGCGCTAATTACAGCAACATTTTTAATAATTCTTTCTTAAAAATGTTCGGCAAACGCGCCGTTTCCCCTTGGAAGGTTATGGAATGCGTACTCGGCGCATTTGCGGGTCTTGGTATCTCTCTTGGGTTTATTCTTTTTCAAAATGCCTTTAATAAATTAGCGGTTTTTGACGCCGTCGGCTTTTGGAGCCCTGTGGCACGGTATGACAAAGCGTTTACATACATATTTTTAGCAATACTTGCCGCAGATATGTTTCATTATTTTATAAAATCGAAGAAAATACAGGCTGTTGCCGAAATTTTAGAGTTTCCCTTTTACGCAGCAATCCCCACGCTTCTCGTATTTTTAGGCAATAAAGATGTGGCACAACTTTCGTCTTTCTTCGTTATCTATTGGGTATTTGTGCAGGAAATTTCATTTGAAAAACCAAATAAGCTTAGACACCCAAAGGTATTCATGCCTATATTTACTGTTATTGGTATAGCTATCATTACCGCTCAATTATATTTTGACACAGTATTTAACATACCAATAACAATACTCTTGTACGGCGTGTTTTATGAATTATTTACCCTTATCTTTCTTCTTCAAAGATATAATAAAAATACATCAAAAGATTACGACAATAGCATTAAAAAGTATTTATTTAAAACTGAAGTGGCTACTGTACACATTTATTTTGTAATCTGTATCACAATTTTTACTTCTTTCATCTTTCTTCGCTAACGATATCTAATTTAATATTTTTCAAACGCTTCATTACATCATTTTCGCCTTTGCCGAAATAGTCATGGAGCGTTTTGTATTCTTTATATAGCTTATCATATATTTCCGCATTCTCTTTAATGGGTAAATAAACTATATCAAGCAGTTTTCCCATTACGGATGCCGCTTCTATAACGCTGTCATATCCGCCGTTCTCACTACCTGCGGCAACACTTGCAAATATCGCAGAACCGAGAGCGCCGCCTTGGTCACTTCCTGCAATTTTTATCGGCATATTTAATATATCGGCATAAATCTGCATAGTCATAGGGTCCTTTTTAGCTATGCCGCCCGCCGCGTAAAACTCATTGACGGGAATATTGTTTTCTCTAAAAGCCTCAACAATTACCCTTGTACCAAAAGCCGTCGCTTCAATAAGCGCTCTGTAAATCTCCTCCGGCTTAGTAAGCAGCGTCATACCGAGCATTAATCCCGTCAAATCAACATCCACAAGACAAGAACGGTTGCCGTTCCACCAATCGAGTGCTATAAGTCCGCTCTCACCCGGTTTCAAGACCTCTGCCTTTTCTCTTAAATATTTGTGCATATTTAAGCCTTTACGGTCGGCATCTTTTTTATAAGACTCAGGAACACAATTATCTATAAACCAACTAAAATGGTCGCCAACGCACGCCTGACCTGCCTCGTAACCGAAAAATCCGGGAAGAATACCGTCCTCAACGACGCCGCACATACCCACAACTTGCTTCTCCTTTTTCCCAAGCAGCATATGACAAGTAGATGTGCCCATAATAGCAAGCATTTTGCCCACAGAAGCTATTTTCGCCGCCGGAACAAAGACATGGGCGTCAATTATCGGGACTGCGACGGGTATTCCGGCTTTAAGCCCCAATTTAGCCGCCATATCGGCGGTAAGGAAACCGGCACAGTCGCCCATTGGCTTAATATTTACCGATAATTTATCTTCAACTACATTTTCAAGCCTTTTGTCAAGTGATTTGAAAAAATCCTTCGACGGGTATCCGGTTCGCTTATTCCACATTTCCTTGTAACCCGCCGTGCAAGACCCGCGGCACTCCTCGCCCGTAAGCTGCCATGTAATCCAGTCCGCAGCTTCTACAAAAGTGTCTGCCGCCTCATAAATATGTGGCGCTTCATCAAGCACTTGCCAAATTTTTGGTATCGCCCATTCTGAAGATATTTTCCCGCCGTAGTTATTAAGCCATTCTTCTTTTCTCTCTTTGGCAATTTCATTGAGCTTATTTGCGTGTGATTGTGCGGCATGGTGCTTCCAAAGCTTTACATATGCGTGCGGCTCATCTTTATATTCATCTAAAAAACATAAAGGAGTGCCGTCCTTTTTCGCGGGAAGTATTGTACAGGCAGTAAAATCTGTGCCTATCGCTATAACATCCTCTTTATCAATATTGGATTGTTTTAATATTTTGGGAATAGTATCAATAAGCACATCCAAATAATCCTGCGGATGCTGCAAAGCCCAATCAATACCAAGCTTTTTACCGGACGGCAGTTTATCATCCATAACGGCATGACTGTAATCTAAAACGGCGCTCGAAAGCTCCTCCCCTGTCTTAACATTGACGAGCAGCGCCCTGCCTGACAGCGTACCATAATCTATGCCGATTGCGTATTTAGCCATATTAACACTCTCCAGAAGTTTTTTTATATTTTACACTAACAAGGAAATAAATTCAAGCCTTACAAGTTTTACTATTTTAATCATTTTAATGGAAAAACGGCTTGACAAACATTTTGTCCGATAGTATAATAACCTTCGTTATTGCGGAATTGTGTAACGGTAGCACGGCAGACTCTGACTCTGTTTGTCTGGGTTCAAATCCTAGTTCCGCAGCCAAATCAAAGGTAAACTTTGATATAATAGAAACCGTTTTATAACAGCGGTTTCTATTGTTTTATAAGCTGTAAAAAGGTGTTATGGTAAAATTAATCAGTAAAATGGGGCTAAACAAAATGAAGAAAGTAGAGAAATTAAAGGCATTAAACTTTTTTGAAAAAGATATATCAAAAAACCTTTATATTTGTGATAATCTTGTAAATGCAGGTAAATCCGGCTACGCTGTAAAAACCATACACTTTTATACGAGCAGCGGCGAGCCGTCAAATGAATATATCTCGTTTTCTGAAAATGTATTTAATGAACTTATAGTAGAAATTAATACCGATAATGCCGATTTAATTTCTTTGGCTAATAAAAAAATAAAGAGTGACTTTCAAAATTACAGTGCTGTTAAAATAGGAACTTTTGACACCTCATTTTTTGACACTGATTTATTTAAGAATTATTTCACTTTAAATAAACTACATATCGCTGAATATGGTGTATTTGCAAACTTTAACCGTGACGATATTCCAAAACTGAAACTTCCGAATAATATAAATATAGAAGTTGTAAAAAAACTTAAAAACACAAAATATATTCGTTATAATGACAAGGCTTGGGACGGATTAAAGTCAATTGCAAAGCACAGTAAAGATGATGATTTACTATTTATTGTGTTATATGACAATGCTATGGCAGGTTATTTAGCCGCCGGTAATTCATATAAAAATGTTTATGATATTATTAATGTTTTTATATCTCCAAAACAAAGAGGCAAAAGTTTTGGAACATTTTTAACAATATATTTTTCTGATTATTGTTACAATAACGGTTATTCCTTTTTACGGTACTGCTGTTTCTAAATACTCAAAGCAGGTTGCGCTTAAAAGCGGATATACCGAAACGAGCAGAGTAAGTTATGCTGAAATTGCCTTAAACTAACAAAGCTTTATACACTAAAAAAACCGAACGGCTTTCCGTTCGGTTCAATGATTTTTTCCTTATTTAAGCTCAACCTTTGCGCCGGCTTCTTCAAGCTTTGCTTTAGCAGCGTCGGCGTCTTCTTTAGAAACAGCTTCTTTAACTGCTTTAGGCGCGCCGTCAACAACGGCTTTTGCGTCGGCAAGTCCAAGACCTGTAAGCTCACGAACAACTTTGATAACGGCGATTTTGTTAGCGCCAACTTCACTGAGAATAACATCAAACTCTGTTTGCTCCTCAACAGCATCGGCTCCTGCGCCCTCCGCGGGTGCGGCAACTGCAACGGCTGCTGCTGCGGAAACATCAAACTCTTCTTCGACAGCTTTTACAAGCTCAGAAAGCTCAAGAACTGTAAATTCTTTTAATGATTCAATAATAGCGGTAATCTTTTCAGATGACATTTTTTATTCCTCCTGTAATACGCAGTTATGCGCTTAATTTTCCGCCGGCAGTGCGGGTGTTTCTTCATTGTTTTTATCAGCAATAGCTTGTACCGCGCGTGCAAATGCCGCTATCGGTGCGCTGAAAACATTGGCAACCATAGAAAGCAGTGTTTCTCTCGATGGAAGCTTTGCAAGACTTTTAATTCTTGCCTCGTCGATAATTTCGCCGTCAATATACCCACTTTTAATAGTAAACTTTTTGTGGGTATCAGCAAATTTGCAAAGGATTTTTGCTGCTGCCGTGTAATCATCGTCACTTGTGGCAATAGCTGTTGTACCCTCAAGAACTTCGCCTAATCCCTCAAGTGAAGTACCGCTTATAGCAAGTTTTATCATAGTGTTTTTCGTTACGGTATATTTAACACCTGCTTGACGCAGCTCTGTACGAAGAACAGTATCGTCAGCAACGGAAATACCCTTGTAGTCTACAACAACACCGGCACAAGCGCCTTTCATTCTTTCAGAAAGTGCAGCGACCTCTTGTTTTTTTGCCTCTAAAATCTTTTCACTTGGCAAACAAATTCACCTCCGTAAATATCTAAAAAGCCCTTCCCACTTGCAAGGGAAGGGCACAATAATACCGTTATACAGTAATTCTTTGCACGCTTTCCTCGGCAGGCAGTTAAAAACTATTAGACAATTAATAAAAATTGCACCTGCTGTCTTTAGAACAGCT
>JAAZGX010000291.1 GCA_012511005.1 Clostridiales bacterium | reverse complement strand
GGCGGTTTTTTCTAAGCGAATAGTAAAAACGCGTTGAAGAGAAAGAGTAAGTGATATGCGCTTATACAGAGAAGTGCTGCTTCTGTCGGCACGAGGTACTTTGCTGTCAACCTCCAAATTTATGTCATAAAATATTTTACCGCTTTATTTCATTTTCAGAATTTTCCGATGTATCGTTTTGTGAATTTCTGCGTATAATATTCTTGACAGAACCGCTTTTTTGTGGTACTGTTTTTTTGGCATCGACTATGGTTTGAACCAACTTGGGCAATTGGAGCCCTCTGTTCGTAAACCAAGTCGGTGCTTGTTTAAATGAATAGCGCACACAATTTCATTTCTGCTCTTGTCATTAATTCGGTTAAAATGACAAGGCTATTATCTGTTGAGCCTTTGAAAAATTCAATCTGCTCCGGCGATAATTTGCGCCCCTCGGTATCCCTATTAGAACGCTTTAACTTATTGTCAGAATCTTCATTGACATTTTCAGCTGGGTTGGATATACTATTATTGAGGTTACCGCTCGAGGCAGGAGCCGACTTTAACAGAGAGTTAAGGTGCTTACTGTCATTAGTGGTAGCCTTTTTTATTGAAGACATTCCGTAGAAATATGCCCCTTCATCGGAAACGCCAACATCTATTATTCCTTATAAAATTAAACTATAAAAAGGTTGCCCGTTAAGAAGGCACTCGTATGTTTTGCAGTAAATCATAATCAAACTGCTTTTTAGCGTCCTAATATATTTGTTTAGGAGCAGAAAGTGTTTATTAACACTGCATTTCTTTGTTAATAAAACCAAAATAAAGGCAGTATGCACCAAAAATGCATACTGCCTGAAGTTTTGCTTATTATTAACTGTTATGCGGCTCTGTCAAAGCGCGTATGTCGAGTAACTTTTCTAATGCTTTTTCATCTAAAAGACCTTTATTTCGCACTATATCACGAATATTTTTGCCCGTTTCTAAAGCTTCATTAGCAATTTCCTCAGCCTTTTTATAACCGATGTGAACAGCTAAAGCCGTTATAATCCCGATACTTGACTCGGTGAGCTCCAAGCAGCGTTTTTCGTTAGCGGAAATTCCTTTAATACAGTTTTCAGTAAGCGTATTTACAGCACCCGTAAGAGTAGTTATAGACTCGAAAAGCGCATAGAACATAACAGGCTCAAATGCGTTAAGCTCAAGCTGTCCCGCCTCTGCCGCCATACAAATTGTAACATCATGCCCTGCTACTAAAAACGCGACCTGTGACACAACCTCAGGTATTACAGGGTTAACTTTACCGGGCATAATAGAGGAGCCTTTTTGTTTTGCGGGCAGCGTAATTTCCCCAATCCCCGTCCTCGGACCGCTTGACAGCAGACGCAGGTCATTACTGATTTTTGAAAGTGTTACGGCACATGCTTTAAGAGTGCCTGAAACTATGACAAAGCTATCTTGATTTCCTGTTGCATCAAACAAATTGTCAGACTGAACTAATTCATATCCTGTAATACTGCTAAGTTGTGAGGTTATATGTTGCAAATATTCAGGG
>JAAZGX010000290.1 GCA_012511005.1 Clostridiales bacterium | reverse complement strand
TCGTGTAATATCCTGTCTCTATTACAGGATATTTTGTCTCATTTATTTTCGAATCAAATAATGCTTCAAGTCCTAAATAACGATAACCATTATCGTATAATTCTTTTAAAAGAGATTTAGTAAAAGTGCGATGTTTTGGAATATGGTGTGCTTCGTTAATAATGATAATTTGTGCACTTTTTGATTGTTTTATTATGTAATCTTTTGCATTTACTTTTTTACTACTTGTAAAATACAGGCTGTCTTCTACAGTGATTTTTGGTTTTCTCACGCCATTCTTATCCCATACTTGAAGGACTTCTCGATAGTATCCGCTGAAAGATAATTCAGTTGCACCTATTTGATATTTCCAAGCAACTGTATCTTTATCGATTTGGGATAAAATATCTTTAGAAAATCGGTAAGTTTCTAACTTTGATTGTCCAAGTGCAATTGATATGTTCAGTAATAAAATAACGGTAAAAAGTTTATCCATTGAGTATTGTTTTATAATTGCCACTAACGGTTCGGGGCTTGGCGTAGTGGCGGTTTTACAGCACTACTGTTAATACGAAGCACACAGTTCAAATTTAGCACAAATGTTCATACGAAGCACTTCACCCGCCATTACGCCAAGCATCTATGTAAAAGCATAACTTTGAGATTACTAAAAACTAAGCTTATGCAATTACACGATGCCTTAACTATTCCAAAGATATTCATTGGATTAGACATTCACAAAAAAAGTTGGACAGTTTCTATTCAAACGGATTTGTTTTTCCATAAAACATTCTCATTACCTTCTGTATCAGATAATTTGTATCAATATATTGAGCGAACTTTTCCTGGTTATGAGGTTCATTTGGTTTACGAAGCCGGCTGTTGTGGTTTTTCAGTTGCACGCTATTTTTTAAACTTAGGTTGGAATGTTTTGGTTGTTAATCCTTCCGATGTAAAGACAGGAGATAAGGAACGTTATCAGAAAACAGATGCTTTAGATTCGAAGAATTTGTCTAATCAGCTAAAGTCGGGAGTTTTAAAAGGTATCTATATTCCAACGGAAGAACACGAACAATTTATGACATTATCTCGACATCGTACTCAGGTTACCAAAAAACTTCGTCAAACGAAATCACATATAAAAAGTATGCTTCTTTTTCACGGAGTAAAAGTTCCTGAAGAGTTTGATAATTCGAATTGGAGTAATAACTTTATTGGCTGGTTGGAAGAGCTGAAATTCAGCACAAGTTGTGGAGATTTAGCATTGCAAGGCAAAATACGGCTTTATAAATTTATCAAATCAGAATATTTAGAAATAGCGAATCAGATGCGTTCTTATTGCAGAAAAAACCATAAAAAGGATTATTATCTTTTGAAATCTATTCCAGGAATCGGTGGTTATTTAGCCAGTGTCATTATAGCGGAATGTGGTGATTTACGAAGATTTAATACCGAAGCTCAATTTAGTTCTTATATTGGATTAGTTCCTGGTATTTATAATAGTGGTTATAGTGAAAAATGTTTAGGAATTACACCCAGGAGTCGTTCACAACTTAGGAGTTATTTGATAGAAGCCGCTTGGATATCGATTAGGAAAGATATCGAAATGCAACAATATTACAGGAAACATCAAGGGAAAAACGTAAAGAATATTATTGTTAAGGTGGCTCATAAAATGGCACGAAGAATATTATCAGTTGTTAAAACCGAAACACCTTACCAAATAAATCGTAATTTAGCAGTAAAACAATAAAAAAGCAGTATAATTTTCTTAATAAGCTCATCATACAAGAGAAATAGACTACAAAACAAGGGTGGTGGTTCTGTTCTAGGAATCCACAATGCAAAGCAGGTAGCTATTTTATTTATTCTTACAATCACACCGATGCTGGTGGCTGCGATTTATCGGAGACCACAAATAGGAGCCTGAGTTTTAAGAATTTAAACCAAAAAAAGTATGAAATAAAAGAGGAAAATATTTCGTGGCATTATTGATAAAGTTAGCCTAACTTTTTATGTCCTATGCCTTCGGCGGACAAAAAGTTAGTTGCCAACTTTACCAACAAACCGTGTTGTGGATTGTTACCTCGAAAAAAAACAAAATATAACCCTTACTCAAAGTTGTTAATAACTTTATGGTGCTTTACATAGGAACCCTTGTTAGTGGCTGCCCGTTTGACGTCTTATTGTTTTTATTCTTTAGTTACATATATTGCTCTTCCTTGTGCAAGTATTTTGTCACTTGCACCACCTCCATAAAAAATTCCATTGGAATAATATCCTGCTGTTCCTACTGTTTGAC
>JAAZGX010000047.1 GCA_012511005.1 Clostridiales bacterium | reverse complement strand
GCGGTATATCTCTGTTGCACTTTCCCTAAGGTTGCCCTCGGCGGCCGTTAGCCGCTATCCTGCCGTGTGAAGCTCGGACTTTCCTCATCATTTCTGACGCGACTGCCCACTTCGGCGCCTTATAATTTTATATCAAAATAAAATAAATGTCAACTGTTTATATTTTTATTAAAAGGCATGATTTACCGTAATAACTTCTCAAAGTAAATGAAACAGTAGAATTCAATTGCTTTTTTCAATTATTAAATCAAAAATGCTTGACAATTGACTGAATAATTGTTAAAATACGCTTTGCCGCATATTACGGGCGGGTTTATTTTGACCCAAAACAGTTTACTGGCCCCTTGTAGCGAGACTGAATAAGGACAGGTTAAAATGTACGCAATTATTGAAACGGGCGGAAAGCAGTATAAAGTACAAAATGGCGATACCATTTTTATTGAAAAGCTTGACGCTGAAGAAAATTCCGAAATAACCTTTGATAAGGTTGTAGCTCTTGGCGCAGAGGGCGACATTATTGTTGGCGCGCCTTATGTTGACGGTGCTTTTGTTGAGGCAAAGCTTATTAAAAACGGCAAAGGCAAAAAAATCGTTGTACAGACATATAAGCGCCGAAAAAATTTAAAGCGCAAGTTAGGTCACAGGCAGCCTTATACTAAAGTGGAAATAACGGGCATTAAGGCTAAAAAGACAAAGTGATTACCGCTACATTTTTCACTTACTCTGATGCTCTAATCGGGTTTAGAATTGGCGGTCATGCCTACTTCAGCGAAAGCGGAACGGATATTATTTGCGCTGCTGTGTCATCTGCCGCATATATGGCGGCAAACACTATAACTGATATAGAGGGCATAAACGCTAATATAAAGGAAAAAGACGATTTTATGGAGCTTGTAGTTCCTAAAAGCGACACCGAAAAAGCAAAAACCGTTTTGTCGGGGCTTAAACTGCACTTAACGCAACTTTCAAAGCAGTACCCGAAAAACATTGAAATAACTTATATGGAGGTTTAACGATGCTTAAAATTAATATACAACTGTTTGCCAGCAAAAAGGGCGTTGGCTCTTCCCGTAACGGTCGTGATTCCATTTCTAAAAGGCTTGGCGCGAAACGCGCTGACGGGCAATTTGTACTTGCGGGCAATATCCTTGTAAGGCAAAGGGGCACAAAAATTCACCCCGGCACAAATGTAGGCAAAGGAAAAGACGATACTCTTTTCGCGCTTACAGACGGCAAGGTTAGCTTTGAGCGTTACGGTAAGTACCGCACAAAAGTTAGCGTCTACGCTATGGAGCAGTAAAACATAAAGGCAACGGTACACTTTTTTGTGTGCCGTTTCTTTTTTTCTATTTTATAAACTGAGAGCTGTAAATCTTTTCGTAAAGCCCTTTTTGTTTTAGTAAATTCTTATGTGTGCCTTGCTCTACTATCTTTCCCTTGTCAATTACTAAAATATTATCTGCATTTTCTACGGTTGAAAGCCTGTGCGCTATAACAAAGCAAGTTTTTCCTTTAGTAATTCTGTTCATGGCTTTCGTTATTTTTAATTCAGTTACTATATCGACATTGGAAGTGGCTTCGTCAAGAATGAGAATACTTGACGGGGAAAGCATGGCTCTTGCTATTGTTAAAAGCTGTTTCTGACCTTTTGAAATGTTTGAGCCGTTATCACTTATAACGGTATCGTATCCATTCGGTAAAGACATAATATACTTATGCATTTCAACGGCTTTTGCCGCCTCTTCAACCTCTTTTCTTGTAGCCCCCTTACTCCCGTAAGCAATATTTTCATAAATTGTCCCGTGGAAAATCCATGTATCCTGCAATACCATTGAATAGTGAGAGCGCAAGTTATCTCTTTTCAGCTTTTGTATATCAACTCCGTCAAGAGAAATAACGCCGTCTTGCTGGTCATAAAAACGCATTAAAAGGTTTATAATCGTCGTCTTTCCCGCTCCCGTAGGTCCTACTATCGCTGTTATCGTGCCCTGTGAGGCAGAAAAGTTTACGCTGTCAAGTATCTCCACCGAATAGTCATAGGAAAAGGAGACATCCTTAAATTCTATATTTCCCTCTACATTATCAAGTGTTTTAGCATCAGGTGTATCGGGTTTTTCCGGCGAGGCGTCTATAAGCGAAAATATCCTGTTAGCCGCCGCCAATGCCGATTGAAGGTCGCTTAATATGTTGGCAAATTCATTTATAGGTCCCGCAAATTTTCTGGAATACAGTACGAAAGACGAGATATTACCAAGTGTAATTGCGCCTGCCATATAAAGCAGTCCGCCAAATGTACAAACGAGTGCAATGGAGCTGTTATTAAAAAAATTAGCAACGGGTCCCGTTATACTGCCTAAGTATTCGGCATTAAACGCCGCCTTTGTAGCGTCTTCATTTATACCGTCAAATCTTGAGAGCATATAGCCCTCTCTATTATATGCCTTTACGGTCTTTTGCCCCGTTATTGTTTCCTCGCCAAATCCGGAAAGCCTTCCTAACTGCTGTGAACGCTCTCTATAAAGAGGGCGCACTTTTCTTATGCGCATTCTTGTGTATAAGGCGAACATCGGAACGGTAACGGCAAAAATTAAAACGAGTCTTGGGCAAATAGCGAGCATCATAACGAGCGCTCCCAAAACGGTTACAATGCTTGTAGATATTTGGATTATATCTGTTGAAATCAGTGAATGAACCGTATCAATATCATATGAAATAATGCTTATAACTTCACCCGCTTTTTGCCTGTCAAAAAAAGATACGGGCATATTAGAAAGCTTATCAAAAACATCATTTCTAATTGAATATACGATACTTTTCCCTATCTTAATCATAATAATTGATAAAATATAGCTAAGAACGCTCGACAGGGCAAACACTGCTGCCATTAAAAGTATATATTTAATAACACTGTTAAAATCCACCTTGCCTATTCCCTGTTCTATAACATCAATAGCATAGCCGGAAAGCAGCGGTCCCGCAAGTGAAAGTATATTGCTTAAAACAGTTAAGGCAAAGGCGGCAAACGCTAATAATTTATATGGCTTTATGTATTTCCAAAGCCTTAAAATCAGGTGTTTTTTCTCATTTGCGGGTGCTTTATTTGTCATATTGCGGCGCCCCCCATTTGAATTTCATATATCTCACGATACAAAAAGCAAGAGCTTAACAGTTCGTCGTGCGTACCCTCTCCTTTTATTTCCCCATTGTCAAGAACAAGGATATTGTCGCAATTCATAACGGCGCTTGCTCTTTGGGAAACTATAATTTTTGTAGTTTTAACATAGTTTTTTTCAAGCGCCCTTCTAAGCCTTGAGTCAGTTCTGTAATCAAGCGCGCTTGAAACATCGTCAAGAAGCAGTATTTCAGGCTCTTTTATAAGCGCCCTTGCTATTGCTATTCTTTGCCTTTGTCCGCCGCTTAAATTACGCCCTCCTATATCAAGCTTATGACCGAATTGCCCGTCCTTTTCATAAATAAATGAGGCTTGGGCTGCTTTAGCGGCTTTCATCATATCACCAGGTTTTGCGCTTCTCCCAAACTTTATATTATCGCCAATCGAATCGGAAAACAGTATATCATTTTGAAATACTGTCGCAAACTTCTTATATAACTTCTCTTTTTCAATGCTTTTAATATTGATGCCATCTATAAGTATTTCGCCGCTGTTCGCGTCATAAAACCTTAAAAGGAGCATAAGCAAGGTGCTTTTGCCGCTGCCTGTCGCTCCTATTATGCCAAGTGTTTCCCCTTTTTCTATCTTAAAGGAAATACCGCTTAAGGCATTTGTAACGCCTTTGTACGAAAAACTAACATTTCTAAACTCTATGTGTGAAAAAGCGTCGTCCTGCTCTTTTTCTTGCTCTATTATATACTTTATCTCGTCTTCGCTTTGCAGCACCTGTGCAATTCTGCCACCTGATGCTGTGCCTTTTGAAAGCATAACAAATATCCTCGTTATGCTCATCATCGCATTTAATATGATAGTAAAGTATGTCATAAACGCAATAATTTTACCTGCCTGTGTATCCCCTTTGTTTACGAGATACGCCCCCGCGCCGATAACTAATATAAGCCCTATGTTCATTAAAAAGCTCATTGTAGGATTTGAGACAGCCATAACATATCCCGCTTTTTGCTCGGCTTTTGCCGCCAGTTCATTCGCCTTTTTAAAACGCTCTGTTTCATACTTCTTTGTGGACAGCGCAAGTATAACTCTTATGCCGCTCATAAATTCCCTGATTGCACGAACGAGAATATCTGCCGCCTGCTGAACCTTCGTATATAAGGCTATTCCTTTTCTTGATATAAACAGCACAATTACGGCAAGAACAGGCAAAAGTGATATAAGTACTAAAGCAAGCTTTGCGTCGAGCATAAGCGTAACGATACACCCACCTATTAAAAGAATGGGCGCGCGAATACCAAGCCTTTGCATACGAAGCAACATCTGATAAAAAAAGTAAGTGTCGCTCGTTAACCGTGAAATCAAAGACGGTTGTGTAAACTCGTCTGTTTCGCGGCACGAAAGGCTCATAATTTTCGCAAAAAGGTCATGCCTTATCTTTTCTGTTATATCACAGGAAGTCCTTGCAGCCATACGATTTGCTATTATATTGAATGTTAATGCCCCTGCTGAACATATTAGCATTAGAAATCCCCAAAAATACACACCTTTCTTATTGCCGCCTGCTACAACGCTATCAATAATATATGATAAAATCCATGGAATAAGTAAATCAAAAATAGTACCGGCAAATTTTATAATCATTTGCAGTGTTATCTTAAATTTATATGGTAATATGTACGATAGAAATATTTTCATCAATTTCCTCCCACAAGCACTAAATAAGGCGGTGAATTCCTATACATCATTTATTCCTTTAGCACCCTTTCTGCCGCCTTTTTTATGGGCTCCTTTTTATCTCTTAGCGCGTGTATCGTTACGATTAAAGGCTCTTTTCTTTCGTATGTCAAAATTTCAGAAAGAGGTGAAAGAACATCTTCCTTTTTACCTGCCTTCCCAAGTGTACCGTGAATTGTTAAGTCAAGTCCCGCATTTTCTAAAATGTCAAAAAGGGATTTCACATAATCAGGTTTGCCCCTGCTTTCTATCGCCCTGATTTCCACAGAGTTTACACCGTAGCTTTTCAAGCTTGATAGAAACTCAGAAAAAGAGCCGAAACTTTTATCTATGTACTCAGCGCCATTCTCATCTTTTCCGGAAAAAATCTTTGCAGGCAGTGAAATTCCAATAAAGTTATGCATAAAGCTCTCCTAATCTTTGTTTTCAGTAAAAAGATTAAGTCCCGGTGATGTCATCTTCATTACAAGCTGTGCCATTTCCTCAATTGGCATTATCATTCCCTCTGAAAGCCACTTTTTAATTATACCTATACATCCATAAGCTGAAAAAGCATATACATATTCCATATCAAGTTGTATATTTACGCCGCTTTGCTTCCAATAAAAAATAAACCACTCATGAAACAGCTTTATTACTTGATTTTCAAAGTTCGTATCAACACTTTCACTGAGAAAAAGATTGCATATATCAGAATTTTCTTTAATGTACTCGAAAACCCTTTCTAATGTCTGTGTTGAAACTACACTCGTACTGCTTTTTGTGTGCTGGGTAAGATACGATATTATCTCAGACATCAACTCGTCTTGAAGCTTTCTTAAAAGGTCATACTGGTCCGTATAATGGGCATAAAAGGTTGTGCGATTAATATCCGCCAAATCGCATATTTCTTTTATTGTAATTTTATTAACCGATTTTTCACTAAGCAGCTTTATAAAACTTTCTTTAAGCACCATTTTTGTATATCTTACTCTCCTGTCACCGCTGCCCTTTTTTATCATGTTTTCCCTCCGTAATAAAATGTTTATAGTTTATTCATAGAAAATATAATCGTTATGCTACAAATTGATTGTATCTGTTTAGAAACTGTCATCTATTAAAAATCTGACTATTGTTTTTTTATTTTAATGTATTATACTATACATATGACGGATTTGCAACATAGTGTTGATTTAGTTTTTTCTTAAAGATGCAGGAGGTTCGTTTTGAAGATATTTTCCCGTCTTGTCATCAAATATAAAAAATTTATACTTATTACATTTATTCTGCTTGCGATAATAGGCGGGTCGCTCATAAATTCTGTAAATGTCAATTATGATATGGTTGATTATTTGCCGGAAAATGCGCAGTCAACGGCTGCTATTTCTGTTATGAAAGATGAATTCGGCGCCGATACTCCCAATATGAGGGTAATGGTGTCTGATGT
>JAAZGX010000289.1 GCA_012511005.1 Clostridiales bacterium | reverse complement strand
CCTCTTGCATAAAGTCCTTTGCCGAAGTCAAAGGGAAGTATAGACTCTTTAGCATAGCCTAACTTCCACACTGCACCGTCCGCCTTGCTGTCAAGAAACTCACTCGTTCCGGGGTAAAAACCCTCATAAGTGCTTATGTCGTAAGCGTCAAGAGAGCTAACTTCCGTAGTATTAGAGGCTCGCGGAAGTATACTTGCAAGAGCGTTAAATATAACGCCGTTTAACAGTATGTTACTTATAAAGTTAATTATTTTTGCCAACACTTCATTAGAGTTCATTGAAAGCGCTGTACTTTTCACATTTGCGCTACCGATATAGTCCTCTAAAGAAATGCCGTCACCAAGCTGTGCCTTCGCTTTCGCTCCGGCGGCATATGCCGGCGAAAGTCCGAAAGAAAACAAAAGGCTAAGCGTCAAAATAATCGCAAGCAGCGATTTCAAAGTCTTTTTCATAAACGAAACCTCTTTTCCAAATTATGCAACATAAATCGAAAGAATATAGCAGCAAGGTAAATGCCGCCAATACGCATACGATTATTATTGTAACAATTATAATGCAGTAACGGCAAAATGTCAATTGTATTTACCCTATAATAGGGGTGATAATTTACAAATATTTCATAAATATCTCGTAAAAACCCTTGAAAAAAATTTAAAAACTGCTAAAATTGTATTAGCACTCGCAAAAGGGGAGTGCTAATGTTATAGGAGGCAATGAAATGGCAAAGAAACAATTTAAAACGGAATCAAAAAGAATGCTTGATTTGATGATAAACTCCGTATACACAAATAAGGACATTTTTTTAAGGGAGCTTATATCAAACGCAAGTGACGCTATGGACAAGCTTTATTTTTTATCGCTTACGGACAATGAAATAGAGGTGGCAAGAAACGAGCTAAAAATTGAGCTTTCCATTGATAAAGAAAAAAGAGCAATAACTATATCCGATAACGGAATAGGAATGACGAAACAAGAGCTTGACGATAACTTAGGTGTTATAGCTAAAAGCGGCTCAGGTGAGTTTGACAAGCTAAACGATACCGAAAACAAGGATATTGATATTATAGGTCAATTCGGCGTCGGTTTTTACTCTGCTTTTATGATAGCGAAAAAGGTAGAGGCTGTAAGCCGTGCTTATAATTCTGACGAAGCGTATAAATGGTCGTCAGAGGGTGTGGACGGTTATACACTTTCCGCGGGCAAGCGCGAGCAAACAGGCACCACAATCACGCTTACTGTTAAGGATAATGACGAGCAAAATTCATACGATGAATACTTAGAGGAGTATAAAATTATATCCCTAATTAAAAAATACTCTGACTATATCCGTTACCCGATAACAATGGATAGAGTAAAATCTCGTCTTAAAGAGGGTACAGACGACGAGTATGAGGAGTATACGGAGAACGAAACATTAAACAGTATGATACCCCTTTGGAAGCGCAATAAAAACGATATAAAAGATGAGGAATATGACAGTTTTTACAACGAAAAGTTTTACGACTACGAAAAACCGCTAAAGGTTATCCACCAAAAAGCTGAGGGTACAACGAGCTATCACGCACTAATGTTTATCCCCTCTAAAGCAGACTATAACTACTATACAAAGAACTATGAAAAAGGGCTTGAGCTTTATTCAAGCGGCGTTAAAATTATGGATAAGTGCGCCGACCTTTTACCGGACTATTTTAATTTTGTAAAAGGTGTTGTAGACTCCGAAGACTTGTCACTCAACATATCCCGTGAATTGCTTCAGCAGGACAGGCAGCTAAAAATAATTGCAAACGCCATTGAAAAAAGGATTAAAAAAGAGCTTTCGGAAATGCTTGAAAAAGAGCGTGAGGATTATGAAAAATTCTGGAAAGGCTTTGGACTTCAAATAAAATTCGCGATTTATAACTCGTTCGGTGCAAACAAAGATTTGCTTTTAGAGCTTTTAATGTTTATAAAAGCGTCAAACGGCAGTCTTTGCACGCTGAAAGAGTATGCCGGAGCTTGCCCTAAGGAGCAAAAATATATATACTATGCCGCGGGCGACAGTACGGATAGACTAAATCTATTACCGCAAACAGAGCTTATACGCGATAGGGGTTACGATATTCTTTTCCTTACAGATGAAGTGGACGAGTTCTTAATGAATATTTTAAGGGAATATGACGGCAAAGAGTTTCGCTCAATATCGTCAGGCGACTTGGGACTTGAAACGGACGAGGAAAAAACAGAAAAAGAGGAAAAACAAAAAGATTATAAAGAAATGTTCGACTTTATAAAAGACTCCTTAAAGGAAAACATCAAAAAAGTAACGCTTTCCTCCCGACTAAAAAGTCACCCTGTCTGCCTGTCAAGCGAGGGCGCTCTTTCAATAGAAATGGAAAAAACGCTTGCTGCAATACCGGGCGCAGAAAAAGAGCTAAAGGCAGAAAAGGTGCTTGAACTTAACAGCTCCCACCCTGTATTTGAAAAACTAACAAAGCTGTGGGAAAAGGGAGACAAGGAAAAAGTAGAGCTATACTCACGCCTTTTATACTCCCAAGCGCTGATGATTGAAGGGCTGTCAGTCGAAGACCCCGTAAAGTTTTCAAATGAAATTTGCGAACTTATGATAGACTAAAATAAAAAAATAAACAGAGCGGGCAAAACCCGCTCTATTTCCATTTTCAAGTAAATAAACGCAAAGCGTTTTATAATGGTGCGGCGAAGTCGCCCGAAATTTTCAAGTTTCCATTTAATTATCCGCTTGTTTTTTATCAATTTTTATAATTTTGAGGTTTTTTTCAAACTCTATCTTAATCCAAACAAAAGACAGTATCCAAGCGAGCAGGACGGCTATAAAGAAGTCTATTCTGCCCCCAGGGAAAAGGATTACGATATTAAAAAACCAGTGAGCTTTTACATGGAATATTAAAAGCAGCCATTCGACAACGATAATTAGCCTTGAAATAGGAAGAGCAAGTACGACAGACCAGCTAAGACAGGCTATTTGCGGTCCCCAGTGTTTTGGCAGCTTCCACATAAACGGAACGGTTTTATTAGGGTCGCCGTAGTTAATGTCTGCAAGGTAGCGCCGCAGCTCTGTTTCGTTTGATTTTGGTGCTTTGTAGGCGACAAATGCGTAAAAAGACAATGCGACATAAAAGACAAATGTAATGACATTTATTAAAATTAAACCTGTCCAGCCGATATCAAGATAAGCTACGAGCGGGTTGCCCTCAAGGTATAGATTTGGAGTTGCGATATAAGTTAAAGAGAGGTCAAGCACGCATACGGCGAAATACGCTGAAACGGCAAGGAAAAAGATTTTAAATTTATTTTTTTTCATATGCTTCCTTTCAAAAAATATTTCCTTTATTTTATCATTGTGCCTAAAAGCAGTCAAGTATATGAATGAATATTCAGAAAATGTTAAAAAACACTTGATTTTTCGGTTTTGTTATGATAGTATTCTACTGCTAAAGATAAAGAGGTGAACGAAATGAAAAAGGGAATTCATCCCGATTACCATAAGACCGTTGTAAGATGCGCTTGCGGCGAGACTTTTGAGACCTCGTCAACAAGAGAGCAGCTCAAAGTTGATATTTGCTCAAAATGTCACCCGTTTTTTACAGGCAGGCAAAAATTTGTTGATACCGGCGGGCGCGTTGACAGATTTAATAAAAAGTACAACCTAAAAAGCGAAAACTAATTATTTATAACTGTCAGGCGGTGTATTTTGCACCGCCTTTATTCATTTATAAAAGGAGGGCTGTTTTATTGATACATATAAAACCCTAAAATCAAAGGGTTCTGATGAGTATATCACTAAAAAATCAAGATTTATCGGTTATGCTGCGCCTGTTAAAAGCGGCGGTGAGGCAGTTGACTTTATAAATGAAATTAAGAAAAAGCACCGAGACGCCACTCATAATGTATATGCGTATTCAGTACGAGAGGGACAAATTAAAAGATATTCTGACGACGGCGAGCCGCAGTCAACGGCAGGAATGCCCGTGCTGAATGTCATTTTAGGTGAGGGGATATCCGACTGTGTTGTTGTAGTGACGCGCTATTTCGGCGGCACGCTTTTAGGTACGGGCGGGCTTGTAAGGGCTTATTCACAGGCGGCAAAGAAAGCGCTTATTAGTGCAGGCATAGGAGTTATGAGCCTTTTTATTATTCTTGAAATTCGGTGCGAATACGATTTTTACGGCAAGCTGTCATCAATAATTAATGAAAATGACGGCAGTGAGATTGACTCTGTTTTTGAAAAAGATGTTTATGTAAAACTAAGAGTTCCCGCACAGAATGAGGAGAATATGAGAAAGGAGCTTACAAAGGCGAGTGCGGGAAAGCTCTCTTTTGAAAAAGTTTCTGAGGAATACGGCTTCATTTAGCAAAAAAAGAGGAAAACCGTGTTTTTTTGTGTATATATAAGTAGAGAGGTGAAAACTGTGGCTGTTTTAATACGCGAGATTACATTGAAAAGAGAGGAAGACACGCTTTCAAAATATGCCGCTTTATGTATAAATACAAAGGGCAGGCAAGTTTCT
>JAAZGX010000288.1 GCA_012511005.1 Clostridiales bacterium | reverse complement strand
GGCGTAACAGTGAGCGGCATAGAGGAGCTTTACAAGGATTTTATTAAAGCTGTCAAAGAACAATTTCAGAAAGAAGAAGTAGAAGAAATAAAAAAGGCTTTTAAAACTGCTGAGGCGGCACATGCCGGTCAAAAGCGCAGCTCGGACGAGCCTTATATTATCCATCCCGTTGCCGTAGCGTTTATTCTGCTTAATTTCGGAATGGACTTTCAGTCTATTGTTGCGGCACTTTTACACGATACTGTTGAGGATACCACAATTTCGCTTTCACAGGTCAGCTCCCTTTTTGGTAAGGAGATAGCGGCTCTTGTGGACGGAGTTACGAAACTTGAAAAAATTCCGCTTCACACAGAGCAGGAGCAGCAAGCGGAGAATTTAAGAAAAATGCTGCTTGCGATGTCTGAAGATATTAGGGTTATTATAGTGAAATTGGCAGACAGGCTGCATAATATAAGAACACTTGATTATGTAGAGGAACAAAAAAGGCGTGACAAGGCTCGCGAAACTCTTGAAATTTATGCGCCGATAGCTCACAGGCTCGGTATACGCGCTATGAAAGAGGAGTTAGAGGACAGGGCGATTAGTTTTCTTGACCCCGTTGCGTATAAAGAGATTGAGGAAGCGTTAAAAACACAAAGTCAGGCACATAAAGATTTTCTTGAAAAGACGATAAAGTCTATATTAGAAAGAGTTAAACTTGAGGTAGAAAATGCGCAAATAGACGGACGAATAAAAAGCGTTCACGGTATTTACAGAAAAATGTATATGCAAAACCGTGATTTCGATGAGATTTATGACATTTATGCAATCAGAATTATAGTTGACAATGTAATAGAGTGTTATGATTGTCTTGGCGTTATTCACGATATGTACAGACCCATACCGGGCAGGTTTAAGGATTTTATTTCTACTCCTAAGCCGAATATGTATCAGTCTCTGCACACTACCGTTATAGGTAAAGAGGGCATTCCTTTTGAGGTTCAAATACGAACAAAAGAGATGCATATAACAGCAGAGTACGGTATAGCGGCACATTGGAAATATAAGCTTGGGCTTTCAGGCACAGTAAAGTTTGATGAAAGGCTAAAATGGATAAGGCAACTGCTTGACTCTCAACAGAATGTTTACGATGTTGAGGATATTCTAAGAACGATAAAAAGCGATTTGGTTCCCGATGAGGTTTTTGTGTTTACCCCTAAAGGAGATGTTGTAAACCTCCCGTCAGGCGCAACTGTTATAGATTTTGCCTATGCTATACACTCTGCTGTCGGTAACAAGATGGTTGGCGCAAAGGTAAACGGCAGAATTGTGCCGATAGACTATCAAGTCGAATCGGGCGAAATTGTTGAGGTGCTTACTTCGTCACAGCAGGGGAAAGGACCGAGCAGAGACTGGCTGAATATCGTTAAAACGAGTGAGGCGCGCAGCAAAATTCGCAACTGGTTCAAAAAAGAAAAGCGTGATGAAAATATAACAGAGGGCAAAAAACAACTTGAAAGGGAGCTTAAAAAGAATAAAATCAGATTTGCGGATGAACACCTAAAAGAGCTTTTAGACAAGCTTGTGGAGCGTCAGAAGTGTAACGATATTGATGATTTCTTTGCCGCCGTCGGCTACGGCGGAATTCCGCTAACGCGCATTATGCCGTTTTTGAAGGAGGAATATAACCGCACGGCGGTTGTTGAAACGCCTGACACTATTGAAATAAGTGAGAGCAAAACCCGCACAACAAGCGAGGGCGTTATTGTAGAGGGTATTGACAACTGTCTTGTAAAGCTGTCACGCTGTTGCAATCCTATTCCCGGGGACAGCATAATAGGTTTTATAACACGCGGGCACGG
>JAAZGX010000287.1 GCA_012511005.1 Clostridiales bacterium | reverse complement strand
AATCTGTATAAACGGAGGTTCCAAAATCATAGGCGTCAAAAACAAATCCGGCTATAGTAAGGGCTTTTCCGCCGACTTTTACATATTTTTCGACATTGTCGAAATCTTTAAAAGTATTATAAGCAGTTTCAGGTATTTTTTTGTGATTTAGAAATTTAGCTGTAGCTTTTTGAAGCTCTGAAGCGACATCATCAGCCTCCGCGTTAATATGAAAATCTTTTGTTCCTTGAGGTGCACCCTTTAAATAGTGATAATCAAACTGTAATAATCTGGATCTCTTTATTGCCGTATTATATAACTGATCACCGCTAAAATATAGAGCATCTCCGGATTTTCCCATTTTAATTGCATCATTCAGTTTGTTTTTATATAATTTTCTTATTCCAATATCTGTTATTTTACTTTGTAACGGACTAATATATGATAACGACGGCGATACACCTTTAAATAACATATCTCTTGCCCATTGTGTTTTCGGACCGTTCAGACCGTCCTCTTTGAGCTTGTTTCCAAACTTATCCTTAATGCCGATTTCATTAAGCGCGCGCTGAAGCTTTTTTGTATCCTGTGAATATTCACCGTCAAGATATTTTATGGTCTGATAAGCGCCGTTTTTATAGTCGTACGCGTCGCGCAGGTCGAAATACTCCGAGAGCGGTATCCTGTTACCGCTTGAGATACCTTTTAAAGCGTTTTCGCTTTGAATATAGGCGTCCTTCCATAAGTCGTGATTGTGCATATCCGCTGATATGTACCTTTTTGCCATCGCTTCGTAAAAGGAGGCTTGATGAATGTTGTTTTTATCAATGTCTCTTTCCAGAAGAAAGTTGTCCGCCGCGGATATACCGGATATGTATCGGTCAAAGACACTGTCTCCGGAATAATTCAAACCCTCCGACACACCGAGGATTTCGGCGCATCTCCATCCGTATTGTGCGTTCGGGTCTTTCAGTTTTCGGTTACATCGTTCGCATCGGTTTTCGCTCAAGCTTTTCCCCTCCATAATAGTACAACTGTGACAATAACGCAAATAGAACAAATGTTCTGACTGCATTATACCACAGTTTTTTTGGATTTCAACCCTGTTTTGAAGCTTTTTTATATTATTTTACGGGAAAAGTTATGCTAAAAACTATCAATAACCGGCAGATATAGCTTGTCCGAGTCTCCGCCGTTTCTTTTAAACAATTCGATCAGCTTGTTTTTACGCGTTCGTATAGCCTTTTTACAAGTTGATAAAATAAATCCTCACAGCATTCACTAAGCCGTTTGCTGCATAATCTCGCTATTTTGCTGTAGTTAGGTATCTTTTCATCACCGAGGAGCCAAATGTAATTGATGTCCCGCCTGCACGCACTTTCAAGCTCTCTGCTTGAATGTCTGCCGTCCATGCCGCCGTAAACAAGTATTTTAAACAAGGTAATGGGGTTTGCAGCAGGTCTGCGACCAATGGACGAATACACTCTAAAAAGTGCTGTAATCCAACTCCTCACTTATTTCATCTAAGAGCCGCACACTATCGTTTGCCGGTATTATTTTCCTGCTGCAAATCTGTTCATTATTACTTACATTTCTTTTCGTGTAAGTGTATAATAACTTGTATATTAAGGTTTTTTATTAACTCAACTATACCAAAAGTCCCGCCGAAACTCAAGATTTCTGCGGGATATT
>JAAZGX010000005.1 GCA_012511005.1 Clostridiales bacterium | reverse complement strand
GCATAAAAATCTAACTTAATTTCTTTATTATCTCTTATTACCGTCAAAATAATTTTTTCGCCGTTGCTGTTTGCAAATATTTTTGAAAGCTCGCTATTTCTGTTAATCGCTTTACCGTTTGCCTTTGTTATAATGTCTCCTTGTTTTAGCCCCGCGTTTTCCGCGGGATTAACATATCCGTCTTTCGTCAAAATCGTTTCGCTTCCTACAACAATAACGCCGTTAGTATAAAGCTTAATTCCAAACGCGGTACCTAAAACAGTCAGATATTTCCTGTCGTTTTCCTTAGATTTTTTCGTAGTTTGGTAAACAATATTAAAGGTATCCGTTTCTTCTGTGACATTTAATTTTTTTTCGATATCAACAGCTAAAACGCTGCCGTTTTCACCGAAACCTTTTACGGATATGATACAAACACTTGCGGTAAACAAAAAAAGAAATGCAAAAACAAAATTAATTCCTCTTTTTGTCCTGTTCATCCTTCACCTCCATAAGCACAAAATTGATGCGTGCTTACATTAATAATCTGCCATTAATCAGCGAAATTATGAGGTGAAAAATAAAGTGTCTAATCAAAAATAAGACAATAGTCTTTTACAGTATTATGCAAATAAGACCGTTACAACCCTCGTTTATCACTCTTTCAAGCGTTTCTTGAAGCTTGCCTCTGGCGTCAACGGGCATATGGTAAAGCTTGTTTCTTAAGCCTTCATTGACGAGTTCATTCAAAGATTTTCCGAAAATATTTGAGTTCCAAATTTGTGCCGGCTCTTCTTCATAGTCTTTTAAGAGATAAGATACAAGCTCTTCAGATTGACTTTCCGTACCCACGACAGGAGCAATTTCCGTTGTAATATCCGCTTTTATCAAGTGGATTGAGGGCGCTTCAGCGCGCAGTCTTACACCGTATTTACCGCCATGCTTCACAATTTCCGGCTCTTTGAGCGTTAACTCATCAATCGAGGGCATAACGATACCATAACCTGTTGCCTCCACTTCCTCTAAAGCGCCTTTTATTTTTTCATATTCCTTTTTCACGCCTACAAGGTCGATTAAAGAAGTCATAAGCGCCTGCTCTCCGGATATTTCAAGCCCCGTACTTTCAGCAAGAATATTGAAAAATAAATCTGTTCCTATATCTGTATTTATAACCGCTGAACCATCGCCAAGATTTATTTCTTTTACATTAGAAGTTAAAACATTTTCATTTGCGGCAATATCTTGTGAAAGAGCGGAAACATCTTCAAGAAAACTAATATTATTTGCGGAATTTTTTACCGTTTCAAGAATATTTTCCCTCAGCCAATGAGAGCGGTCAAGCGAAAGCACCCAATTAGGCAGATTAATAGATATTTCTTTAACGGGAAATCTGAACAGAACAGCCGTTAAAATTTGTTTTATTTCGTCCTCTGTTATTTCAAGGCAGTTTACGGGTATTACCGGTACTTCATATTTTAGAGACAGCACCTGTGAAAGCTCTATTGCCGAAGAGCTTTGCGGGTACATGCAGTTTAAGAGAACTATAAACGGCTTTGAAAGCTCTTTTAACTCGTTTATAACCCTTTCCTCCGCTTCTTCATATTCATCACGCGGAATTTCACTTATACTGCCATCCGTTGTTATTACAAGCCCTATTGTAGAATGCTCGTTTATAACTTTCTTAGTACCTATTTCTGCTGCCATATTAAAAGGTATTTCGTGGTCATACCACGGCGACATCACCATTCTTGGCTGCTCATTTTCGATATACCCTAACGCGCTTGGCACAATGTATCCGACGCAATCAATAAGCCGCACATTAAGATTAGCGTTTCCGGGCAGCGTAATATTTACCGCCTCTTCAGGAATAAACTTTGGCTCTGTCGTCATAATCGTTCTTCCCGCTGACGACTGCGGCATTTCATCAAGTGCGCGCTCTCTCACACTTTCATCTTCTATGTTAGGAATGACGAGTGTGTCGCAAAATGTTTTTATAAATGTTGATTTACCTGTTCTTACGGGACCTACTACACCAATGTAAATATCCCCTTGAGAGCGTTTTGCAATTTCACTGTAAATGCTGTCTTTCATAATTTTGCTCCTCCCTTATATACTCGGAATTATCAGCATTTGTTTTTCCGTTAAAGCCTCGTGCGAAATATCGTTTTCTTCGGCAATAGCTTCAATAGTTGTGCTGTAGCGTCTTGCTATATCCCATAAGCTTTCGTTATCATCGGTAAAATAGACCGTAACTCCTCGCGCCTTTTGGCTTTTCTCTTTTTCACCAAGGTCTGTTATATCACTTACAGATGTCACCGTTTTTTCCAAATAAACATTGCCTTTCATAACGGCTTCAACCTTTATATCTATCTTTTCTGCCGCAGACAACACAAAACTGCTGCCTGTAACTGTAAGCCTTGGCTCAAATCTTGCCGATTTTCCCGTGTTGTTCGGTAACACACTTTTTATGTCAATGAGTTTTTCCATATAGTTTTGCGAATTTGCAGAATCCGTATATATAATACACGCTTTTACCGTTCCGCTCGTTATAAACTCTGTTTCCGTTACCGTTGTACTATAATTCGGATTTTCAATTCTTATATCCGTTACGGAAGTAACTCCATTTTGTGATACATCAATGCTTTCAGGAATAATTAAAACCTCGTCAATCGTTTCGCCGAAATCCAATAAAGAGTGTGTATTCATTTTTATATCAACGGTATTTGTTGTTGAATATGCGTCAAGCACAAGCTCTGATTCTTTTGGCTCTGACGATACGACGAATACCGCGACAGATGCCGATATATCAACAACTCTTTGTGTATTATCTGCTTTTGGTTTTGCGAACGCCTCTATTAAAGGTACGCTTAAATGTATCTCGCATAGAGAGTTTTCGTTAATACCCTCAAGCTCGATAATCTGGCTTATAGGAAGACTGTGTGATATATGCTCTATCGTCGATACGCTGCTTTCCGGAATGTAGGCAACATCAACAAAAAGCTCCCCTCTTAGCATTAGCTTGTTGCTGATTTGCTTTACTTCGCCTATTACCGCAAAGGCATCTGCATACAGCACGCTTTTTATGCTGTCCCTGCTGTCGGGCAACTCGAACACATCACTCATTGAAAAGGTTCTTTCACCTACCGCTGTTATAGATACTGCCGATAGGTTGTCGCCCTTCAATTGTATTCCTGCTCCCTCGGCTCCTGTTAATACCTCTTGGCTTTGCCGCCTTATAAGCCTTACCGGTATAGATATGTTGCCTTTAATCTCCGCCTTTTTGGGTGACAAGGCGCGGCAGTTTGCGTAATCACACACAGCTTTTACAGTCACCACATCTGTTGAAATTGCATCATGGCATTCGGCGTACCGCGAAAAATCTGAAACCCCGCAATAAGAGTGAAGCTCCCCTTCCTCACAGCAATAAATAATTTGCGCCTCATATGTGCCGTCTACCGTAATTCTGTCGCCGACTAAATTTGCTGAAATAATGCTCGGCGTCAATGTTGCCCTTATGACCCTTAAAATATCCGGCATATAATCGGGAAGATTAAGCTCTGTCGTAACATTCTGCTCAATTACCCTATCGTATATAACCGAACTGAAACCGAAATTTTCTTTTTGTAGACTAATATCCATATTTTTGCTCCTCTCGTAGCTTTTCAATAAAATGTATTCAAACCCTGTCCTGTTTATGATAAAAAAACACAGCATCAACTGATGCTGTGCAGAAAATTAACAATATGTTCGACTTTTTAATTCTTTATTCCAAAAATAAGCTTTAGAACACCCCTTAAAACCCTTGGACTCCTTAATACCACAATTTTCATTCTTATCCACCTTTCGCAAATAATTATTTCACAATATTATTATACGCAGTGATAATATTAAGGTGACAGGAGCTGTGCCCGATATGCCTTAGGGCGATAAAGACCATTCCTCAATATCCTTTACTTCATCGTACATGGTTTTGTAGCTTTCATAACGGCTTATGCCGATTTCGCCTTTTTTTACCGCCTCCGATATAACACATCCGGCATCGTTAGTATGTGAGCAGGTGGAAAATTTGCATTTGCCGAGATAAGGCAAAAACTCCGGAAAACAAAACGGCAGAACATCTTTAGGTATTATTTCAGATTTACCCGTTTCAAGTGCTGAAAATCCGGGAGTATCGGCAATATAGCCGTTCTTAAACTTAAAAAGCTCGACCTCTCTTGTTGTATGACGCCCTCTGCCTAATTTTTTACTGATTTCTCCTACTTTTTGATTTATATCCGTTTCTAAAATATTTAAGATTGAAGATTTGCCTACGCCTGAATTCCCTGTAAATACATTAATTTTATCGGAAATAAGCTCTGTTAACCGCTCTTTTCCCTCATGCGTTACGGCGGATATGCTAAGCGTCTTTATTCCCGCCTTTTTATATATTTGTATATACCGCGAAGTGTCCTCTAAATCACTTTTTGAAAAAGCTACTACCGGCTCAATATCTTTATTTACCGCTATTGCTATTAGCTTATCAATAAGAAATAAAACGGGACTCGGCTCTTTTGTTGATGAAATAATAATTAATCTGCCTATATTCGCAACGGGCGGTCTTAACAAGAAGTTTTTACGGGGCAATATTTCTTCAATGGTATTGTCCTCTGCCTCGTTTACAGATATTATAACTTCATCACCGGAAAGAGGCGTTATTTTCTGTTTTCTAAACACTCCCCGCGCCTTGCAGGAATATACTTTATTGGCGGCTTCAACATAATAAAAGCCGCCAATCCCCTTTAATATAAGTCCTTTTAAACCATTCTTATTATCCATATATTATAGTCCAAAGGGATTTCTTTTTGTAATATCTTCCTCGGTCCCTATTATATGGAGAGTAATCTCCGTAGAGCTATTAACGCCGGATGTGGATGAATACGGCGGATTTTGTTTATATACCGTCCCCTTAGTTCCTGATTGCGTTTCAGAAAACATAAACACAATATTTGTAAATCCCGCGTCTTCAAGGCGGCTTTTAGCCGCAAACGCCTCCATACCCGTAACATCTATATATGTTGCATACTTAAAGGTTCTTACATTTGTTACTTCAGCCGGAGATTTTGTAAAGTCAACATATGCCTCATAAATTTTTTGGTCATCCACAAAGATTGCAACAACATTATTTGAGCCTGAACCCGTTACCGTCACAACTCTTGATTGACCTTCCGCATTTACAACGAGCGGATTGCCTACAAAAACATCGTTAACACAAATTTCAAGATTTGCCCTTCCGATTTTCGGCAAGGCAACGATAATATCAACAGAGCCTGTCGCCGGTGTTCCTGTGCTTACCGTTAAATTTACTTTTGTTTTCTTATCAACTTCTAT
>JAAZGX010000286.1 GCA_012511005.1 Clostridiales bacterium | reverse complement strand
GTAATAAGAATGTGAGCCTCGTCAATAATAGCTTCCATCTTATCAGTATCTGTTACCATATAAGGGGATATATAGCCTCTGTCAAACTGCATACCGTCAACAACATCACAGCTCGTATCGGCTGTTTTGCTTTCCTCGACAGTGATAACGCCGTCTGCCGTTACCTTATTCATAGCTTCGGCAATAAGCTCGCCAATGTTTTCGTCGCCTGCTGAAATAGTGGCTATTCTTGAAATATCGCTTGAGTCTTTAACGGTCTTAGAATTATTTTTCAAAGCCTCAACAACGGTGTCAACAGCTACTTTTATACCCTTTTTAACGACCATAGGGTTAGCGCCCGCAACAACATTCTTCATGCCCTCTCTTACCATTGCCTGTGCAAGTAAGGTAGCGGTTGTAGTGCCGTCACCCGCTACATCGTTAGTTTTTGTGGCAACCTCTTTTACGAGCTGCGCGCCCATATTCTCAAATTCGTCCTCAAGGTCTATTTCTTTTGCTATTGTCACACCGTCGTTTGTAATAAGCGGTGCGCCATACTTCTTGTCAAGAACCACATTTCTTCCCTTAGGTCCAAGCGTTATCTTAATGGTATCACTCAGTTGGTCAATACCGGATTGAAGAGCTTTTCTGGCGTCTTCACTGTAAATAATTTGTTTTGCCATTCGTTATTCCTCCTATAAAATTTATTCTACGATTGCAAGAATGTCACTTTGACGGACGATAATGTACTCCTCAGACTCCAACTTCACTTCCGTGCCGGAATATTTGTTAAGGATTACTTTATCCCCTATCTCTAATTCCATTGTAACCTCTTTGCCGTCTACTAAGCCGCCGGGTCCTACCGAGATAACTTCCGCTATTTGCGGCTTTTCCTGAGCCGAGGAAGCAAGGATAATTCCTCCCTTTGTGGTTTCCTCTGCTTCTGTAAACTTCAAAACAACTCTGTCTGCGAGCGGTTTGAGTGTCATAACTATTCCTCCTATTTTAATATTATAACTATTTTGATTAGCACTCTATATTGTTGAGTGCTAAAAGTATTTTAACTCATATTTCCAAAAAATCAAGTACTTTTTAATAAATTAACAATTTTTTAAAATATAAAGCACTAATTGACTAATAAAGCACAGCAATATATAATGATTGTATCAATTTACTGTGGGGGATTTTTATGAGAAAGCCAAAAGCGATTGTTTTTGATTTTGGAGGCACCCTTGTTATTGATTCTGCGTTTGATTTTGAAAGAGGGGCGCATGCCCTAAAAAATGTGGCGCTTAACGGCGACAAGGTTTCGACTGCACAGCTAAAACACATATGGGACGAGCTTTATGAGGGAATTAATATAGCCTTTAATCACAGCGCCCCTTATGGGCTTGAAACGCCGTTATCCTGTATGTTCCGCTATTTATTTGATGTTTCGGGGCTTAAATTTGATAAGGATTTATTAGAACTTGAATGTATTTTTGATAGTAATAATTCTGACAGAACAAGAGCAAAGTATATGAAAGAGCTTCTTCAATACATAAAAGAAAGCGGCATAAAAACAGCAGTAATAAGCAACATAACACTGTCTGGAGAGGCGCTTAGAAGAGCTATTGAAAAGATTTATCCTGATAATCCGTTTGAGTTTGTAATTACAAGTGCAGATTATTGCCTATTAAAACCAGCACCTCATATGTTTATAGCAGCGGCAAAAAGGCTATCTGTTGCACCAGAAGATTGTTTTTATTGCGGTGATTCTTTTGAGGCAGATGTAAAGGGAGCGAAAAGTGCAGGTTATTTCCCTGTGCTTTATGATACAAGTGCAAGCGAAAAATCTGTTTTTATGGACGATGGGGAGTATCTTAAAATTAACTCTTGGAATGTATTAAAGGAGCTTTTAAGCGAGGTGTAGCCATGGCTAAAATTTTAATTGCCGATGATGAACCACTTATGAGAAGACTTATTTCCGACTTTTTAAAAAGAGACGGACACGAGGTAAAAGAAGCGTCTGACGGTGAAGAGGCTGTCCGCCTTTTTAAGTCAATAGGGGAAATAAATCTTGCCATACTTGATATTATGATGCCAAATATGGACGGTTGGGAGGCGACGAGGCAAATACGCGCACTCTCTGATATACCTATTATACTTGTATCTGCACGCTCACAGGATTTTGACCAGATAGTGGGTTTTGAGTCCGGTGCGGACGAATATGTGACGAAGCCGTTTAGTCCCGCTGTGCTTGCGAAAAGAGTGCAGGTTCTTTTAGACAGGCATAAAACAAATTATTCGGTAAATAAGAAAAGCAAGGAAATAATATCATTAGACGGATTAAAGCTTGACCTTGCGGCTCATGAGGTATATCTTGACGGTTCTTCCATTGAACTGACATTAAAGGAATATAAAATTTTGACGATGTTAATGTCAAGCATAGGCAGGGCATATTCTCGTGACAGTCTGCTTGACGAGGTATGGGGAATGGATTT
>JAAZGX010000285.1 GCA_012511005.1 Clostridiales bacterium | reverse complement strand
TTTTGACTGTTGCTTCTGCCTACTAATACTGAAAACCCCTCGCTCGTTGTAAAGTGGTAAGGCGCAAGCTTTTGCGGCTTTGATATTTTTTGCTGCTTTTTGCGTTTATCTTTTAAGTATCCTTCTGAAATTAATTCCTCACGAATTAAGAGAATTTCATCTTCAAGAACGGCACGCGATAATGCGTCACACACACTTTCAAAATAATTAAGCTCACTATATGCCTCGTCTATCAGCGACCTTAGTTTAACGCTTGCCGATTGCGCTTTTCTATAATCCTTATAATACTTCTGCGCGTTTTGTGACGGCGTTAAAGCAGGGTCTGCTATGATTTTTAATATGCTATTATTAACATAATAATTTTCAATGTCATAAAATGATACGCCTTTTGAAAGCCTATGCTGATTTGCCGTTATAAGCTCTGCTTTTACTCTTAATTCCTCGCGATTTTCACATTGTTTATACTCGGCTTCTCTGACAGATATCTTTTTCGCCGCTCTTTCTTGTGACGCCTGTGCAAACTTATAAAGCTCCCCTGCCCTTGCTTTCATGCGCTTTAATGTATCCCGTTCATTATAAAAAAAGTCAAGAAGCGGACACAATAAGTTAAAGCTTTTTTTATGTGCTAATTTGCCATATTGCATAATATCCATAAACGAAAACTCTAATGGCTCCCCGTTTTCAAAAAGGACGGCAGTAGGCTTTGCCTCTCCCCTTTCCATTTTGCCTTTTAGCGTTAAAAGCGCGGTTTTTACCTTTAACATTTCACTGTCGCTTAATAAGGCAATAGCAATATCATCTCTAACTGATGAAAAAGTGATTTCCCTCGCTGTAAAAGGCGAAAATCCAGAAAAAGTGTTTACTAAAGCAGATGACAACTGCTTTTCAGAATGAAGCTTTATTGCCGTCATTATTTCATTTTCATCTGCATTTATTAAATTCAGTTTATTTTGAGACGGCGGCGGCACATAATTGTGACCGGATAAAATATAACGGTACGACGACTTTGTTTCATCACTTCTCTTAACGGCGTCAATAATCACCATATTCTCGTCAGTGAGAATTATGTTGCTGTGCTGCGCCATTATTTCGACTATAAGCGTCAGTTTTTCCTTGTCGCCTATTTCATTTGTGGCAAGAAAATCAAAAAACACAACCCTGTCAAGCCCGTCCTGCCTAATATCAATAAGCTGTGACGAGCCGAGCCGTTTTCTAAGCAGCATACAAAGCATTGGCGGCGTTTTCGGGTTATCGTATTCAAGCTCTGTTATATTTATTCTTGCACTTTCGGCATTAGCGCCAAAAAGAAGCTTAAAGCCGCCGTCTTTGTTTCTCATAGAAAATATCAGCTCTGATTTTGAGGGCTGATGAATTTTATCAACCCTTGAAAATAGTGCTTTTTCTTTGATTTCTTCAATTAAAAAGTGTAGAAACACACCGTCAAGCGCCATACAATACCTCTTTATATAAGCCTTCTAAAAGGCGGTTTTTCATAGCTTAGCGTTACATCTATTACAGGAAAATTCTTTTTAAGGCTGTTCATTAAATCAGCCATAGCAGGAAACTCTGTTTCAAAATGCCCTGCCGTAATTACTGTAAATCCTTTTTCATACGCCTCTAAAAGTTCGTGATACTTACATTCACCCGTAACAAAAGCATCTGCACCCATTGAAAATGCGGCATTTAAAAAATCCCCGCCGCTGCCCCCGCAAACGGCAATTTTCATTATCGGTTTTTTTGTATCTATAAATAACGAGTTAGTATCTAAAGCAGAGTTTATATCCTTAGCGAGTGAAGATACATTTTTATAATGCTTTTCACCGACAAAAAGACTTTTATATAGAGCATTTTGCGTTATGTTTTTAAGCCCCAAGGTTTTTGCAAGAATATAGCTTACGCCCTTATTACAATTATCATAGCATGTGTGAAATCCTATAACGGACATGCCTGCTTTTATGGCTTTATATATAATTGTGTCAGCTAAAACGCTGTTGATACCGCCGAAAATTATCGGATGGTGCGCTATTATTAAATTCTTATTGCTTTTTATAGCTTCATCTAAAACACTTTCTGTCACATCAACACAAACTAATATTCCTTTGATATCGTCATTTTCACTACCTATTAAAAGACCGCAGTTATCCCAATCTTCAGACATATCAAACGGGGCAAACCCATTTAAGTAATCCAATACATCCTTTACTTTCAAGATATACACTCCCTTTTAAGCCTCGTTTTGTTTTACTGCCTGTGGCTTTTGTTTCTTAATAATATCATACCTTATAATAGCTATTAAAATAGATGAGAATATTACAATATCAGTAAGAAGCCCCGAAATAGAGTTGTTGTGAATGTTATAAATCATCCAGCCCGGCTGTGTCGGCAGCGTTAAAAGCCTTATGTGGCTTTCTTTTTTAAGCCAGAAACTGATACTCGTAATTACCATAGCCATAAGCGGGAAAACGGAATAAATATCGCCCCAAGTTAAAACCCCTAAAACAACAGAAACGCCTATAAAAACGGCAAGCCACGCCTTACTTTTCGCCCATTTCCTATCACTAAAATAATATATTGTACACCTTAAAGCACACACAACATTCATAGCAGCTCCGGTATATGCGCCAATCAATGAAAAGTGGACTACAAAAATCATTCCCGCAAGAATATTTATCGCTAAAATGCTGCTCCGCTTTTTCATTTGGAATACAAGGAAATATGTAAAAGCACCGATAAAACCGATTATTTGTGCTGCTACACCGAGCAAGGTACCGTCTATTGAAAAAGTTTTTATGATAGTTTCAATCATTTATTACCTCGTTAATATCCTTTAATACCGCCGTTAAAACCTTTTTATTTCGTTCGTCCCCGCTTATGTTACACCCTTGTATTTTTAACTCTATATGTTTCGCTTGCCGTTTAAGATA
>JAAZGX010000284.1 GCA_012511005.1 Clostridiales bacterium | reverse complement strand
TAAAGAGACCCTTACGGGTAAACAGGGTGGTACCGCGGTAAATTTGTTTATCGTCCCTCAAAGCAGTTTTTGCTTTGGGGGACTTTTATCCATACGAAAGGAGATTATTATGGAAATAAGAATTGAAAAGACAGCAAATCCTAAAGTAAAACCAAGAAAAGATGATGCCCTTGGTTTTGGAAAAATATTTACAGACCATATGTTTATTATGGACTATTCAACCGAAAAAGGTTGGCATGACGCGAGGGTAGAGCCTTTTAAAAACCTTGAGCTTTCGCCTGCGTGTATGGTTTTCCATTACGGTCAGGAAATGTTTGAGGGGTTAAAAGCATATAAAGATGAAAACGATAATGCGTATTTATTCAGACCTGAAATGAATGCGAAAAGAACGAACAGCTCTAACAGGAGACTCGTAATTCCGGAACTGCCTGAGGAGTATTTTGTAGAGGCTGTAAAAGCCGTTGTTCGTGTTGACAAGGACTGGATACCGACAAAGTCCGGCACTTCCCTTTATATTCGCCCGTTTATTATTGCGACAGATTCATTTTTAGGCGTTGCGCCCTCTAAAACATATAAATTTATAGTAATCCTTTCCCCAAGCGGAGCATATTACGAGAGCGGACTTGCGCCTGTAGGCATATGGGTTGAGGACGAGTATGTAAGAGCCGTTAAAGGCGGAATGGGACACATAAAAACGGGCGGTAACTATGCGGCAAGCCTTATAGCGCAGAATAAGGCGCATAACGAGGGTTTTTCGCAAGTGCTTTGGCTTGACGGTGTAGAGCGTAAATATATTGAAGAAGTCGGCGCTATGAATATATTCTTCAAGATAAACGGCACTGTTGTAACTCCGATGCTGAGCGGCTCTATTTTACCGGGGATTACGAGAGACAGTGTTATAGCGCTTTGTAAAAGTTGGGGGCTGCCCGTTAATGAGCGTAAAATATCGGTAGACGAGCTGATAGACGCCGTGAAGGACGGTACACTTGAGGAGGTTTTCGGAACGGGTACAGCCGCCGTTATTTCTCCCGTCGGAAAGCTTCGTTATAAGGACGAGGTTATGACTGTAAAGGACGGTAAGACGGGGGAGCTGTCACAAAGGCTTTACGATACGATTACGGGCATACAAACGGGTCATATTGAGGATAAATTCGGCTGGAGAGTCAGCGTTTAATGATTATTAAAAGAATGACTATTTTTGCGGGGCATTATGGGAGCGGCAAAACTAATATTGCTATAAACTACGCTTTATTTCTAAAAAGGCAAAGCTTAACCGTTTCGATTGGCGACCTTGACATTGTAAATCCGTATTTTAGAACGAAAGACGGCGAAAGAGTACTAAACGAGAATGAAGTACGCTTGATTTCTTCAAAATATGCCGGCTCAAACATTGATTTGCCGTCAATACCCGCGGAAATTTATTCATTGATAGACGATAAAAGCGTACACGCCGTTATGGATGTGGGCGGGGACGACAGGGGCGCTTTAGCGCTTGGGCGTTATGCTGATAAAATAAAAGAAGAAAATGATTATGAAATGCTTTTTGTAATCAACAAATTCCGTCCGCTTACGGCAAATATAAAAGGTGTAAAAGAGATAAAAACGGAAATAGAGAATTCATGTAAGCTGCCTTTTACCGCAATAGTAAATAACTCGAATATAGGAGAGGACACAACGGCTCTTGATGTAATATCTTCTTTAGAATATGCAAAAGAGGTTTCAGACGGGGTCCATCTTCCCATAAAAATGACGGCAGTTAAAAACGACTTATTTGAAGAATTAAAAGGCAAGGTTTATGATTTGTTTCCGATACAGATTTATGTGCGGCAAGGCTTGTAAAAAAACAGGAGGAAGACAATGGCGAAGGTAATATTTGAAAGCGATTTATGTAAGGGATGTTCGCTTTGTGTGAATGTATGCCCTAAAAAAATAGTAGTACTCAGTGAGGATAAATTAAACGCAAAGGGTTATCATCCAGCGAAGATTACAGACCAAGAGCTTTGTATTGGCTGTGCTTTTTGTGCTATGATGTGCCCTGATTGCGTTATTACGGTTGAAAAGTAGTATTTGATGTTCTTATCGAAAGGAAGATAGTATTGGCAGAAAAAGTGTTGATGAAAGGTAACGAAGCTATTGCAGAGGCAGCTATAATGGCAGGTTGCCGGCATTATTTCGGGTACCCCATAACACCGCAAACGGAAATAGCGGCATATATGGCGAAAAGAATGCCTAAGGTAGACGGTGTATTTTTACAGGCGGAAAGTGAAATAGCCGCCATAAATATGGTAATGGGAGCAGCGGCGGCAGGCAAAAGGGCGATGACCTCAAGCTCAAGCCCCGGAATTGCGCTTAAAAGCGAGGGGCTGTCATATATTGCGGGTTGTGATTTACCTGCTTTGTTAGTTAATGTTCAAAGGGGCGGTCCCGGACTCGGAGGAATTCAACCCTCACAATCTGATTATTTTCAAGCTACAAAAGGAGCGGGACACGGGGATTTTCGGATGCTCGTATTAGCACCGTCATCTGTTCAGGAAATGGCAAGCCTTACACTGAAAGGTTTTGACCTTGCGGATAAGTACCGTATGACGGCAATGGTTTTAGCAGACGGAACACTTGGGCAAATGATGGAGCCTGTAAGCCTTGATACTAATGAAGTTAAGCAGTATGAAAAGCCATGGGCGCTTACGGGGACAAGAGGGAAAAGAAAGCCTAATTTAGTTAATTCTCTTTTCTTAAACCCTTTAGAGCTTGAAGCAAAGAACTTTGAGCGTTATGAGAGATATGAAAAAATAGAGCAGAATGAAACGATGTGCGAAGAATATATGATGGACGATGCCGAAATAGCTTTAGTCGCATATGGCATTACATCAAGAGTTTCAAAAAATGCCGTGGAGCTGGCAAGGAAGGAAGGCATAAAAGCGGGGCTTATAAGACCCATAACGATTTGGCCTTTCCCGAAACAAAACCTATTAAAAGCCGCAAATAAGGCAAAGGCTTTTATAACGGTTGAGCTTTCAATGGGTCAGCTCATTACAGATGTAGAGCTTGCCATTCGCTGCAAAAAACCCGTTTATCTTTGCAACAGAACGGGCGGCATGATAGTAACGACAGAACAGATACTTGAAAAAATCAGAGAAATAAACAAATCGGGAGGTGCAAATTAATGATTGTATTTAATAAGACCCCTATGCTTACAGATGCTGTTATGCACTACTGCCCCGGTTGTACTCACGGAATTATTCACCGTCTTGTAGCAGAGGTTATAGAGGAGCTTGACAGAGAGGGTGAAGCAATAGGCGTAGCACCCGTAGGTTGTTCTGTACTTGCGTATAATTATTTTAATTGCGATATGATTCAAGCCGCCCACGGCAGGGCGCCCGCAGTGGCGACGGGTATAAAAAGAGCCGTACCGGACGGCGTTGTATTTACTTATCAGGGTGACGGTGACCTTGCGGCGATAGGCACGGCGGAAACGGTTCACGCGGCGGCAAGGGGCGAAAATATTACGATTATATTCGTCAATAACGCAATTTATGGAATGACGGGCGGTCAAATGGCGCCCACATCACTCCCCGGTCAAGTTACGCAAACCTCGCCATATGGCAGAGATACCGAGGCAGCGGGATTTCCTATAAAGGTATGTGAAATGCTTTCTCAGGTAGACGGCGCCGCTTATCTTGAGCGCGTTACCGTAAACAACCCGAAAAACATAAGAGCCGCGAAAAAGGCAATAAAAAAAGCATTTTCATATCAGATTGAAGGCAAGGGATTTACTCTTATTGAGGTTATATCCACATGCCCGACGAATTGGGGGATTTCTCCCGTAGAGTCGTTATCTTGGCTTGAAGACAATATGCTCCCTTATTATCCTTTGGGGGTTTATAAGGATAAATATGCCCAAAAGGAGGAGAAATAATGGCTTGTGAAATTCTTGTTGCCGGCTTTGGCGGGCAGGGCGTTTTGTTCGCGGGCAGATTTTTAGCAAATGAGGCGCTTCTTAGAGGAAAAGAGGTAAGCTGGTTGCCCTCATACGGACCTGAAATGCGCGGCGGTACGGCTAATTGCAGCGTAATTGTCAGTGATAATCCGATAGGCTCACCTATTATTTCAGAGCCTGATATTTTAATAGCAATGAACCTTCCGTCACTTGATAAATACGAGGATACCGTAAAAAAAGACGGAATAATTATAGTAGACAGTTCTCTTATTGAACGAGAGGTAAAAAGAAACGATGTTTTTGCACATTATATCCCCGCAACGCAACTGGCATCTGATAATGAGCTTTCGGGGCTTGCAAATATGATAGTGCTTGGGTTTCTTGTTAAAGTAAGCGGACTAATTCCGTATGACAATATTAAAAATACGATGACTGAGATTATCTCCGCTAAAAAACAAAACCTTTTTTCTTTCAATCTAAAAGCTATCGAGCTTGGATATAATTATAGCAATGCTTAATATGAAAGGGTGGTATTTATGAATCCCCAACTTGCAGAAATCGGAATGAGGCTTATGGCTCTTAGGGAGATTTGCGGAATTTCCACAGAGGATATGTCAAAACGGCTTGATATGAATGTTGACAGTTATCTTGCATATGAGAAGGGCGACGCTGACTTTTCTTTTAGTTTTCTTTACAATGCGGCAGATATTCTTGGTGTTGATGTTCTTGACATTATGAGCGGCGATACACCAAAGCTTTCAACATGCACAGTCGTAAAAAAGGGTAAGGGCTATTCCGTTAAAGAGAATAGTCAGTATGGTTACACTCACCTTGCGCACACTTTCAGAAACAAAAAGGGCGAGCCGTTTCTTGTATCCGTAGAGCCGTCCGACAAAACTCCCGTTATGCACGAGCATGAGGGGCAGGAGTTTAACTACATTCTTTCGGGGCAAATCAAGTTTTTCATAGGCGAGGTTTCTTACATTCTGTCAGAGGGTGACAGCGTCTATTTTAATTCAAGCGTTCCGCATGCGGAGCAAGCGATAGGCGACGAAAAAGCAGAGTTTATAGCGGTTGTAATGAAATAAGAGAAAGAGTAGATTTGGAGGCAGGTATGGCGATATATGAAAAATTTACAGGCAGAACGAGAGAGAGTTTTTCATCTCTTTCAGATGCCGCGGAAAACTTTAAGCTAAGTTGGGACGACGACTTCAATTTCGCATATGATGTCGTGGATGTGTTAGGAGTTGAAAAACCTGACAAACTTGCGATGCTGTGGATATCGAACGAGGGTGAAGAAAAGCGTTTTACATTTCGTGATATGATGGTGTTGTCAAATAAGGCGGCAAGCTTTTTATCTGATATGGGAGTAAAAAAAGGCGACCGTGTGCTTTTAGTATTAAAGCGCAGCTATCTTTTCTGGACTTGTCTTTTGGCACTGCACAAAATCGGTGCAATCGCTATTCAAGCTACTGATATGTTAAAATCAAGTGACTATGTTTACCGCTGCAACAAGGCAAAGATAAATTATGCAATTATGACGGGTGACGGTCCCGTTACAGAGTATTTTGACGAGGCTTATGACAAATATCAGTTTATGGAGAAAAAGTTTGTCACAAAGCACAAAAACGCTGGTGACGGCTGGATTGACATTGAGAAAGGAATAGACG
>JAAZGX010000283.1 GCA_012511005.1 Clostridiales bacterium | reverse complement strand
GTTAGGGGTTGCTTTTGACTTTTAGCACAAAGATTACCCCTTTATAATACGGCCCGGTGGTCAAGAGGTTAAGACACCGCCCTTTCACGGCGGTAACACGAGTTCGAGTCTCGTCCGGGTCACCAAACTTTAATAACTCGAACACCTTTATGTTTTTTTGCCCAGCACGTGTTCGGAATTATTAGCAAAATAGCGGACAAGGGATAAGCCCTGCCTGCTATTTTTTTATTTTTGTTTCGTCCTGCTCGTTTAGTCGGGCACTTTTTTAATGGAGTTTGTACTTTGCAAGCGAAAAAGGCTTGCGATAAAGATATTTAATTCAAAAGATTAATGAAGATACTGTGTATATATTTATTGATATTGCATCATAAGCCGCGAAAAACCATTGACACTATAACTCTCGTATGTTAATCTAACTTCTGAAAAGATTGGGGATTAAAAAGAGGAGCTTTTTTGATGTGGTTTTTATTTGCGCTGCTTTCAACGCTTTTGTGGGGCGGGGCAGACCTTTTTTATAAAAAGGGGAGTGTGCAGGAAGATACATTTAGCGATGTTAAAACTGTTGTGGCGGTTGGGTTTGTTATGGGGGCACAGGCAGTTTTTTATATGCTTTTAAATGGGATTTCAGTGTCTTTGTTAACGATGATAAAATACACTCCCGTATCTTTCTTTTATATTTTGTCAATGTTTATTGGCTACAAGGGGCTTAGGTATTTAGAGCTTTCGGTATCCTCGCCGCTTCAAAATTCATCTGGTGCTGTTACAACTATTTTACTTTATATTTTTATAAGTGACATACCAGGTGCTATAGAAACGGCTTCTATAATTATTATTCTTATTGGAATGCTTATGCTTTCGGTATTTGAGCGTAAAAAGAATGTAATCTTAAAAGAGGGCGAAGAAAAATACAGGTATGGGGCTAAGGCGATTTTATTTCCAATAGCATACTGTATTATTGACGGCATAGGGACATTTCTTGACGGACTTTACCTTGATGAATACAGCCTCATAAGTGAAGACGACGCTTTAATATCCTTTGAGCTTACCTTTTTAGTTTGCGGCGTTATAGCACTTATATATCTTATTAAAAAGAAGCAAAAGCTCGTATTTAAGACGGATTACAGCAAAGGTATAGCCGCGCTTTTTGAAACGGCGGGGCAGTATTTTTATGTTTTCGCAATGTCAGGCAGAGCTGTTGTTGTGGCACCGCTCGTATCATCTTATTGTGTGTTTTCCGTTATATTTTCAAGGGTTTTCCTTAAAGAGAAGTTGGATAAAAAGCAATATGCCGCAATAGCTGCCGTTACTTTAGGTATAGCTATGCTCGGAGTGTGCGAAAGTTTATTGTAATAAAGCATTTTTATGTTTTTTCAGTTGACATACCATTGTCAATATGATACTATGTTTTGGCATTATAAATGCGCCAGTAGCTCAGCTGGATAGAGTGTTTGGCTACGAACCAAAAGGTCGGGGGTTCGAATCCCTCCTGGCGTGCCAAAAAGAAAAAGTTGCACGGTATTGCGGCTTTTTCTTTTTGTATTATTCACTTTTCACTTTTACTTTCTGCATAGCGGAAATTTTTAAAATGACCATAAAGTCATAATTTCATATTGCTATGCAAT
>JAAZGX010000046.1 GCA_012511005.1 Clostridiales bacterium | reverse complement strand
GCAGCTTGGTAAATAATAAATAAAACAAAAACCCCCAAAGCGCACTAACATCACACTCCAGAGGTTTTTGCTGCAAAAAGAAAAGATACATTCTGGTCCGAGTGGCGAGACTTGAACTCACGGCCTCATGACCCCCAGTCAAGCGCGCTACCAACTGCGCCACACCCAGAAAGCTCTAATATAGTACCATATTATAGCTTGGTTTGCAATACTTTTAAAGTTTTATATTATTTTAGTGTAGATTGCAGTTAAATATAAGCACCACGGGCTAAAAATCATGTTAAACCACTACCCAAAAGTTTAAGGTTTGGATAGTGGTTTTGCTTTAGTTCACACAGTGGAAACACTATTTTATATGATGTTTTTTGGCATACTTGCACACAATATCACTGAAATGCTCATGCTTAAAATTGTTTTTTACATCGGTTAAATCTATATATGAGCCTGCTTTTAGGTTCTGAATAATAGCCTCTGCTACAAAACACTCAAATATTTCGTCATTGGTAAAGCATTCTTCAATATCAGTATTCATTTTTTCGTTGATACCCTCAATGGCATACCGATAAATAATATTGTCTTTTCCTAACAGACTGCCCATTTTACCAAGGCAGGAAATGCCGTTTATTATATCATTAACCGTTATTTTACCTCTATAATTTATGACCTTTTCACCTCCCGTCAACAAATTATCAACAGTTGTTTGTAAAACATTTGCTAAATCAAGCAAAATTCCGACATCTGGAAGCGTTTGCGCACACTCCCATTTTGAAACTGCCTGAAATGAAACATTTAATCTTTCGCCAAGCTCATTTTGAGTTAAGCCTTTTGCTTTTCTTAAAGCTGCGATTTGTTCTCCTACCTTTTTTGCATTAATACTCATAAAATCCTCCTATGGATTTAGTTTTTGAAGCTTCAAAGGTATTATAATAGCAGCAAAGCATTTTCACAATAACCTTTTAGGTGATTAAAAGAAGAAACGGCTCAACTTAAAAAATACTGATATAAGTTTATAACAATAAATTAAACTAAGGTTAGCTGTCGGAATTTACCGTACGGCTAACCTTAATTATAATTATTTCGATTAATTCGATTTCTAATAAAGAAAATTACTGCTATGTATAAATAGTTATCAGGTGTATCATTTACGCCTAAAGAGGTTTCTATTATTATATTAGTATCTTCCTGCTTGAAAGGGATAGATTTTTCTAAAAATTTTGACTTTTCTTTAATTTCTAAAATCTGTTGCGGCAGAAGGTCCAAAGGACTGCCAAGTTCCTCTCAAATACGCAGGGGATTACAATTAACTTCATCAATTTTTTGTATAGTGACACGCTCTGCTTTGCCCGCGTCTTTTAGGGTAAAAGACGCCGCTTGTTTTTTACTGTTATCGGGTAAAAACTCCTGATAATACACGAGAAGTTGAAAGCATCCGTATTTTGCCGGCGCATACGCATTTTGACACAACGCTGCTGCTTCAAACAATGGGCGGTAAAGCGATGGTTTTTACCGATAAAAAGGCAACGCCTTTATCAATGGGTGAGCTAATGCAGGTTGACGGAAAAGAGAGTTTACAGGTTGAAAATATTTCAGAAGAAATGTTGCGTTTATTTGTAACAATCTCGCCCATAGGCTCAAAGGCTTTTGCAGAAGATGCAGATATATAAAAGTGGTATTTATAGAGCTTTTACTTTTAAGTTTGCATAGAAAGTATGTCTATACAAAATTCACCATATAAAAAGTGTCAAGGATTACACTAAAAGCCTAAACGCCATTCCATTTTGTTTTATTAAGCAATAAACTCAATTAAATAAAAAAGAAATGAAAATAACACTTGAAAAAGCAATATTAAATGATATAATAACAAATGGCAAAGACGAGGTATAAGGTTTTAGTTGTTTTAGTACCGTTTATAAAGTGTTCTTTGCCAATAAAATGCGGATATGGTGGAATTGGCAG
>JAAZGX010000282.1 GCA_012511005.1 Clostridiales bacterium | reverse complement strand
GCGGAAACACAGCTATGGACGCTTGCCGTACTGCTATTAGGCTTGGCGCAAAAGAGGTATCGGTAATTTATCGCCGCACACTTTCTGAAATGCCGGCGGAGGATATTGAAATAGAGGAAGCAGGGGAGGAGGGCGTTGTATTTCGCTTTCTTAGAAACCCATCCGTTATTTTAGGTAAGGACGGCAAAGTAACAGGTGCAAAGCTTCAAGTTATGGAGCTTGGTTCGCCTGATAAAAACGGTCGGCGCTCACCTGTGCCGGTAGAGGGCAGTTTTGAAAATATCGAGCTTGACAGTTTAATTATTGCAACGGGTCAAAACTGCGATAGTACAGGTTTTGAAGATATAACAACTAACCGCTGGGGCAGCATTGTAGCAGACGAGCGCACATTTAAGACAAATCTTGAAGGTGTTTTTGCTGTAGGGGACGCCACTAATAACGGCGCCGATATTGCAATAACCGCTATCGGCGAGGCAGAAAAAGCTTCTAAAATTATTGACGGTTACCTCAATGGTCTTGATTTATCATATTACAAGCCATATATAAGTGAAAGAAAAAATGTCACAAAAGATGAGTTTGCCGACTTAGAAAGGCAGCCGCGCGCAAAAATGAGCTGTATTGACCCTGAAAAGAGAATACAAGAGTTTACTGAAATTAACCACGGCTTTACAGTAGAGCAAGGTCAAGCGGAAGCTTCAAGATGCCTTGAGTGCGGATGTTTCTATTACGAGGACTGCAAGCTTATACACTTAGCCCGTGAATCGGGAGTAGAAAGCACAGAAGATATAAAGGGAGAAAAGCACCCCTTATATAAAGAAAATGACCTTTTGTGTATTGAGCGTGACCATGGTAAGTGCATTCTTTGCGGTTTATGCGTCAGAGTATGCGAGGATGTTGTAGGCAAAGGCATATTAGGCTTTGTTGACCGTGCGTTTCCTACATGTATAAAACCTGAATTCAGAGACAGCAAGATAATTGAGGGTTGCGCAGAGTGCCGCAAATGCGTTGATGTCTGCCCAACAGGAGCTATGAAGTTTATAGGTTAATTTAGATTTATATCTCAATATGTTTTTGAAACAGTTGAGCGTTAAATAAAGTAAACAAATCAGAAAGGATAGCAGGAAAATATGAACGAAATCAAACATAATTGCTGCTGCAGTGAAGTTTCCAATGATTATTCGGAAATCGGCAGTTTTATTGACCGTTATTACCCGGGGCGTAAAGATGGTCTTATTCAAATTCTTCATATGGCGCAAGAGTTGTATGGCTGTTTACCGATGGATTTACAGCAATTTATCGCAAAGAAACTCGATATGCCTGTTTCGGAGATAGCGGGAGTCGTCACATTTTACTCCTTTTTCTCAATGACGCCGCGCGGAAAGCATACGATAAGAGTTTGCCTTGGAACAGCATGCTATGTTCGCGGAGGAAAGAAGCTTGTCGATTATCTGCTAAAGAAGCTTGAAATTGATGTTGGAGGAACAACCGAGGACGGCCTTTTCACATTTGAGATAGCTCGTTGCATTGGTGCGTGCGGTCTTGCTCCCGCCATTATGATAGACGACGATGTTTATAAACAGGTAACGCCCGCGAAATTAGATTCTATTCTCGCGTGCTACAAAGATTAAGGAGGGAACTGTAATGATTAAATCAATTGCCGACCTGAAGAAAATTAAAAAGGCATATGAAGAGAAATTGGGTTCCTATAAATACCTTGCTCTTGTATGCTATGGCGCCGGCTGTATTTCCGCAAATTGCGGTGAAGTTCGTGACGCTCTTGTTGACGAGCTTGAAAAACAAGGACTTACGAATGATGTCGGGTTAATTGAAACAGGCTGTATCGGCACATGTGCCGTAGGACCTGTCGTGTATATTCTACCCGATGAAACATATTATACCGAGATGAACGGCGAAAAAATTCGTAAAGTCGTAAAAGAGCATTTTATCGGCGGAAATCCCGTTGATGAATACACATTTTATGATAATATAGAGAAAAAAAGAATAAGAAGTATTAAAGATATTTGCTTTTTTAAGGACCAAGTACGCATAGCTTTGCGTAATTGCGGTCTTATTGATGTTAACTGTATTGACAGCTATATAGCAAAAGACGGCTATTTGGCACTTGCTGAAGTATTAAATGCCGGAGACAGGATGGCTGTAATTGAAACATTAAAGCAATCCGGATTACGCGGCAGAGGCGGCGGCGGATTTCCCGTCGGCATAAAATGGGAGGCTGGGTACAACGCCCGCGAAGGTCAAAAGTATATTATCTGCAACGCAGATGAAGGTGACCCCGGTGCATTTATGGACCGTTCCGTTTTTGAAGGCGATGCTCACAGCGTTATTGAGGGAATGCTTTTAGGCGGATATGCAATAGGTGCAGATAAGGGTATTGTATACATCAGAGCAGAGTATCCTATTGCCGCAAGAAGACTTGAAGACGCCTTAAAAAGAGCAAGAGATAAAGGTCTTTTAGGCAAAGATATATTCGGCAGCGGATTTAACTTTGATATTGAAATTCGTATTGGTGCCGGCGCTTTTGTATGCGGCGAGGAAACGGCTCTTATGGCATCTGTTGAAGGTCGCCGCGGTGAACCCACACAAAAACCGCCGTTCCCATTCCAAAGCGGTCTTTATGGTCGCCCAACAATAATAAACAATGTTGAAACGCTCGCTAATATCCCCGCTATACTGCTTAACGGCGCCGAGTGGTTCCGTCAATACGGCACAAAAGAAAGTCCGGGCACAAAGGTATTTGCTCTTACGGGGAATATAGTCAACAGCGGCCTTGTCGAAATTCCGATGGGGATGTCTTTAGGCGATGTCATATACGATATCGGCGGCGGTATTCCTAATGATAAAAAATTCAAATCTGCACAGACGGGCGGACCCTCCGGCGGTTGTATCACTCCTGATAATATTAATACCCCGCTTGATTACAACTCGCTTCTTAACCTTGGCTCAATGATAGGCTCCGGCGGACTTATTGTTATGGACGAGGATACTTGTCTCGTCGATACGGCAAGATTTTACCTCGATTTTATACAGGAAGAATCCTGCGGTAAATGCGTTGCGTGCCGCATAGGCACTAAGCGTATGCTTGAGATACTTGAAAGAATAACGCAGGGCGAGGGTGTACCGGGAGATATTGAGAAGCTTGAAGAATTAGGTCATGCTATTCAAAAAACGGCGATGTGCGGACTTGGTCAAACAGCTCCTAATCCGGTGCTTAGTACGATAAAGCACTTCCGTGAGGAATTTGAAGAGCATATATACCAGAAATACTGCCGCGCGGGTATTTGCTCCGAGCTTTACAGAAGCCCATGCGAAAATGATTGTCCTGCTGATATATTTATTCCGGGCTATATGAGCCTTATTGCGACGGGCAAATACATTGACGCTTATCGTCTTATGTTTATGGAAAATCCATTTTCGGGCATTTGCGGTCGAGTTTGCACACATCCGTGTGAAAGCCGTTGCCGCCGCGGAACAGTCGACGAAGTGCTTCAAATTTGTGAGTTAAAACGCTTTGCCACAGATTACGCATATGACCGCGGATATCCTAATGAAGCTGACCTTGCACCTATTGCTGACATTAATAAGAAAATCGCCATTATAGGCGCAGGACCATCCGGTCTTACTTGCGGTTATTACCTTGCGCGCCTTGGCTATAAAGTAGAAGTTTTCGAGTCCGAAAGCAAGGCGGGCGGCGTTATGTTCTACGGAATACCGGAGTATCGTTTGCCCAAAAAGATTATAGAAAAGGAAATTTCCGCAATCGAAAAGGCAGGTGTGAAAATCCATCTCAATACGGCTGTCGGAAAGGATATTTCCTTTAATGAGCTGAAAGATAATTTTGATGCTGTTTATGTCGCCGCAGGCGCACAAAAAGCGGCTCGACTTGGAATTGAAGGCGAAAATCTTGACGGTGTTTATCATGGACTTGATATTTTAAGAAGAATAGCTTTCCATAACGATATTGACTTTACAGGTAAAAAGGTAGCGGTTATTGGCGGAGGTAACTCGGCAATTGACTCTGCTCGTACGGCTATTCGTCTTGGAGCTTCACAGGTGAAAATTATTTACCGTCGTGAAATAGCTGATATGCCCGCAGATAAAATTGAGATAGAGGATGCCGAAAAAGAGGGCATAATTATTGAAGCTCTTACAAATCCCGTTAGCTTTGTCGGTAAAGACGGCAAACTTACAGGGCTGAATCTTGTTAAACAAAAGCTTGGTACATTTGACAAATCCGGCCGCCGTAAGGCAGAGCCTATTGACGGCTCTCAGTATACAGAAGAATTCGATGTTGCCATTCCTGCCGTTTCACAATCACCTGACACAGCGTTCCTTACAAATACAGGTGTTGATACGGACAGATGGGGCGGCATCAAGGCAAATAAAATAACGCAGGCAACAAATATTGAAGGTATTTTTGCGGGCGGCGATGTTTACCGCGGACCTCTTGATATTGTTCACGCCATTCACGATGCTAAGCAAGCTGCTTCAGCTATTGATAAGCATCTCGGCGGTAAAGGCGAGTTATATAAAGGCGAAGCCGTCGAAATTACAGATTATCATATTGTGGGCGATATTGCCCCCCGTGAGCGTTTTATGCCTAAGTTTATTGAAACCGAAAAGTGCATAACGAACTTCTGTGAATGCAATCTTGGTCTTCATGAGTTTGACGCGCACGCAGAAGCCATGCGCTGCCTGCGCTGTGACAGGAGGTAATTTGAATGATTAATCTTACAATTAACGGTAAAAAATGTGTCGCAAAAGAAGGCAGCACAATACTTCAAGCCGCACAGCAGAACGGGGTTTTCATTCCCACACTCTGTTATTCGGGGGTTATTGACCACGCTGTCGGCTCTTGCCGGATATGCGTCGTGGAAGTTGAGGGCTCAAGAAACCTTCAAGCATCATGTATCGTAAAAGCTTCCGAGGGTATGAATGTTTTTACTAACAGTAATGAAGTCAGGGAGGCAAGAAAGGTTCTGTATGAGCTTATTATTTCTGACCATGACTTGAATTGCTTGCACTGCAGCCGCAATCAAAATTGTGAGCTTCAAAAACTTGGCAAGATATTAGGTGTCGATATGTCAAGGTTTGAGGGCGCTCGCTCATCAAGGTCTATTGATGAGTCCGTAGCAATAGTGCGTGACACAGGCAAATGTATTCTTTGCAGGCGTTGCCTTACTGCCTGTAACGAAATTCAGGAGGTTGGGGCGCTTGCTACACAAAATCGCGGTTTTAATTCAGTTGTCGCACCTTCTTTTCAGCTTCCTATAAATGATGTAGCCTGTTCGTTCTGCGGTCAGTGTACGGTTGTATGCCCCGTTGGCGCACTTAGAGAGGCAGATGCTACAAATGTAGTTTGGGAAGCACTTAACGACCCTAAAAAGAGGGTTGTAGTGCAAGTCGCACCCGCTGTCAGAGTTGCTATTGCAGAAGAATTCGGCAATCCTGCGGGAACGCGTGCCACCGGCAAACTTGCCGCATCTTTGAGGGCACTTGGGTTTGACGATGTTTTTGATACGAACTGGGCAGCCGACCTTACGATTATAGAAGAAGGCACGGAATTCTTGGGCAGAGTAAAAAGTGCCCTTACGGGCGGAGATGCTGTTCTTCCTATGATTACATCTTGCAGTCCCGGATGGATTAAATATGTTGAAAGCCATTTTGCACAGCAGTTAGACCACCTTTCTACCTGTAAATCACCGCATGCGATGCTCGG
>JAAZGX010000281.1 GCA_012511005.1 Clostridiales bacterium | reverse complement strand
CTTTACTCATTTATTTTAACACTTTTTCCTTTTAGTTTCAACATCTAACAGAAATAAGGCGCACATAATAAGGAGTAAAACACCGGCATAAGCAGAATATGCTGAAAAAACGGGACGCTCAACCTTCTGAATTACCGTGTCAACGCTTAACTTAAATATATTCAAAAGATTTGAGCAAATAAAAGCAGAAATCGCGGCGGCTATAACTCTAATAGTTACTAATTTTTTAATTTTTACTTTACATTCATCTGCATAAGGCTTTATTTGGCATATAACTGCAATACCGCCGAATGAAACGAGTGAAACTAATACAGGTATTGGAGTAACTCCGGCACACGCTCTGCTCCCTGTTGATATTTCAAGAACTCCTTTTAATATTGCGGAATAATAACCTGTTATTCCGGTAGTATCAATAAGACCTCCGATACACGAAAAGGTGAGTACCCAACCGAAAACGCCGATAATTGATTTTGAAGCTTCAGATACAGCCATTGTAAAAGCATTTTCACGGGAGAGCTTTGTATATTCGGATTTCCCTTTTTCCTCTGTTTCAAATAAAAAGCGTAAGCAAATACCGACTATTAAAGAACTTACTATAACAGAACAATAAAGTATTATACCGAGCATTTTATTCTGATAAATACCCACTCCAATTGCAGTAATCAAAAAGGCGGGACCGCCGTTTACAGAAAATAGCATAAGCCTTTCCGCCTCATTCTGCGTTATTTTTTGCCGTTTATAAAGCGTCGCCGTCGTCATAGCGCCTACGGGGTATCCTCCTATTAAGCCTAAAATAATAGCCGGAAATGCGTTGCCGCTAAGCTTAAACAAAAAAGTCAATAGCGGCGACAAAGATTTTGAGGCGCTGTCAAACGCGCCGCTGTTCACAATATAAGAGGATAAGACCATAAAGGGGAATAACGATGGTATAAGTATGTCAAACATCAGAGAGGTTCCGTCTTTTACTCCTTTTGCCGCCTCGTTAGAGTATAAAAGAAGTCCTGCCGCCGCCATAAGTATAAAAGCAATTCTCGGTACATCCGAAAAAGCTTTTTTTGCCGCTTTTTTCATTACACACTTTATCCTTTCAAAGCTTTTGTATAATAAAAGCTAAACTTTGATTGAAGTAATACACAAAAAATCTGCAAATTGTAATAAAAATTACCTTTCCGTAATATCTATGCTGTACTCAGTAGTAAATATAATAATGGAGATGATATGCTTGAGGAAAAAAGAAACAAATAAAAGCACTCCGTCATTATACGGCTCTGTAATAGAGCTTACTGAAAACCGAAAAGCGGTAGTAGACGGATGCAAATTTATAATCAATTATGATGAAAACGGCATTGAGATTAAACTTAGCGAAATGTGCGTCAGATTTATCGGGCGCGACCTTGTTATGTCGTCGCTGATTTACAACCAAGCGGTTATAACGGGTGAAATAAGCGGGATAGAGTTTTTTAGCATATGAGGTGAACTATGTTTTTAATAAAAATAATAAGACTGATTTTAGGATATGTGGAATTTGAAGCAACAGGCGGGTTTAGCGAAAGGTTTATTAACCTTTGTAATATAAACGGTATTCTGCTTTGGGATGTGTCATACAGAAAAAACTCGCTTTTAGCGTGTGTAAAAGCAAAAGAATATAAATACATAAGAGAGCCAGCCAAGCGTTCCGGTATGAAAGTAAGAATAAAACGCAAAAGGGGACTTCCTTTTATTACATTTAGGCATAAGGCGCGCGGAGGATTATTTATCGGGTTTATCCTTCTTTTAATTTTTATCAGCTTTATGTCTATGATTGTATGGGAAATCGAAGTTGTCGGTAATGTTGAGGTTAATGCGGAAAAAATAATAGAAACTGTAAATGATGAGGGCGCTAAAGTTGGCGTTTTTAAGAAAAGCATTGATATTGATACCGTTAAAAAGAATACACTGTCTAAGATGCCGGAGCTTTCGTGGATTGCATTAAATATTCTTGGCGCAAAGCTTCAAATAGAAGTCAGAGAAACAGAAGATAGCCCCGAAATAATTGATTTAGATACTCCCGTTAACATTGTTGCAAATAAAGATGGTATAATTAAGAATATTGAGGTCGGAATTGGTGAAAAGCTTGTACAGATTAACGAAGCAGTGCTTAAAGGTGATTTGCTTATAAGCGGCGTTGTTGTAAATAATGATAACACAGAAACTTTATACCACGCACAGGGTAAGGTTTTTGCCGAAACGAAAACAATTTTATACGGTAAGCAAGAATTAATTGGAGGCGAAAAAGTTATAACGGGTATAAAAAATGCTTATTATTTTAATTTTTTCTCGATAAAAATACCTTTCTGTCTAAAGGGGGAAAACTTCTTTATAAAAGACATAATGCTAAAAAGTAAAAAGTCAACACTGCCTGTTGGAATTACAAAAGGAGTGCGATACGAATTTTCAAACAAAGAACCCGGCTACACAAGAAAACAAGCAGAATTGCTCTCTTTCCTTTATCTAATAAAAAATGAAAGGGATAGCATGACGGAGTGTGAAATAATAAAAGCAACGCGTAATGTAATGCAGGGGGAAAATTCGGTTACAATAAAAGGTGAATATAAAGCCATTGAAAATATTGCGGTACAAAAGGAAATATACCTTGATAATAAATAAAACAAATTATTTATTAAAAATTGTTATTTTTAGTGACTTTATACAGAATGTATGCTAAAATATAGTAATATTAATATTAAATAAATCCTTGTCAGCATAATAAAAAGGATATAATAATTTTTATGGCGGTTTTTTATGTTTGAAAAAATAATAAATATGGACAGGCTTGAGCAAGTAGTTTCTCTTTTCGGCAGTTTTGATGAGAATATAAAATATGTTCAAAAGGCGTTTAATGTTGAAATAGTTACAAGAGGCTCTGATTTGAAAATACTTGGTGATGTTGAGGGTGTTTCAAAAGCAACCCGTGCGATAAACGGTTTATTAAACCTGATAAACAAAGGCGAAACACTAAACGAGCAGAATATCCGTTATGTCATTTCTCTTGTAAACGAGGATAATGACGAAGGGCTTTCTGTAATGGGCGGGGACTCTATTTGCCTAACGAGCAAAGGAAAACCTATTAAACCGAAAACGCTTGGTCAGAAGAAATACATTGAATCCATTAAATCAAATACTATTGTTTTTGGCGTAGGACCTGCCGGCACGGGCAAAACATACCTTGCCGTCGCTATGGCGGTTACGGCTTTTCGCAATAAACAAGTAAATAGAATTGTTATTACAAGACCTGCCGTTGAAGCGGGGGAAAAGCTTGGCTTTCTTCCCGGCGACTTGCAAAGTAAGGTTGACCCGTATCTCCGCCCGCTATATGACGCGCTTTTTGATATGTTAGGGACAGAAAGCTATCAAAAATATCAAGAGCGCGGAAGTATTGAGGTTGCTCCGCTTGCCTATATGCGCGGCAGAACTCTTGATGATAGTTTTATTATTTTAGACGAGGCGCAGAACACTACTACCGAGCAAATGAAAATGTTTCTTACAAGAATGGGATTTAATTCAAAAGTTGTTGTTACCGGTGATATAACACAGATAGATTTACCCGACGGAAAGCGCTCAGGACTTGTTGAGGTTATGAAGATATTAAAAAAGGTTGACGATATTGAAATAATCAGATTTTCAGAAAAGGATATTGTGCGGCATAGGCTTGTACAAGAAATAGTAAAAGCCTATGAAAAGTATGAGGAGGGCAAGAAAAGAAATGAAAGAAAAAATTAAAGTCGTAATCAGTAACGACCAGAAAAAAGTTAAAATACCTACGGGTATTCGCCTGCTCGTCAGGCGATGCTGTAACGCTGTTTTAGCTTATGAGAAGTTTTCGGAATCGGCAGAAATCAGTGTTGTTTTTGTTGATGATGAGGGTATTAAAAAGCTTAATCGGGAATATAGAAACATTGACGAAAGTACAGATGTTCTTTCTTTTCCGCTTACCGTAAACGGCGAGTTTGAAATTAACCAAGACACAGGCGCAAGAATACTTGGCGATATAGTTATTTCTGTCGAAACGGCAGTCAGGCAATCAAAGGAATACGGTCATTCATTACAAAGGGAAATAGCATTTTTAACGGTACACTCTATGCTTCATCTTTTAGGTTACGACCATACGGACGGTGGCTTACAGACTGTGCGCATGCGTGAAAAGGAAGAACTTGTACTTACTAATATGGGACTAAAAAGGAATGACAGTTATTATATTGAAGAGGACGAACATAAAAGATGAATTGGCGTAAAAAGCTTGTAAATAGTTTTGTGTATGCCATAAAAGGCATTTATTATTCGGTGCGCAACGAGCGCAATATGCGTATACATATAGTCTGTATGCTCTATATGTATTATTATTTACTGGCATATGATTTTTTCGTTGTACCGAAAGTAGAATTTTTAATAATACTTCTTGCAAACGGAATTGTAATTTCCGCGGAGTTTTTTAACACAGCCATAGAGAGGGCGGTAGATACCGCTACAATGAAAAAGAATGATACGGCGCGCTTTGCAAAAGACTGCGCAGCCGCGGCGGTTCTCGTATCAGTTGTATTTGCCGTTATTATTGGTTTTATAATTTTGTGGCAGCCCAAAGCTTTTATGGCTCTTTTTAATTTATATACCCAAAACCCAATAAAAATAGTATTATTTATAGTCAGTGTAATAGTATTCTTACTGTTTATATTCGGGTTAGAAAATTTAAGTGAAAGAAGAAAAGATGAGTAAAAAAAGAACGGCATTTATAGCAATTATAGGCAGACCCAATGTTGGCAAATCAACACTTCTTAATAAAATGTTAGGGCAAAAGGTGGCTATTGTGTCAAGCCGGCCGCAAACGACGCGTTTTAGAATAATGGGAGTGCTGACAGACGAAAATATACAGCTCGTTTTTACAGATACACCGGGGTTTCATAGACCGCGCACAAAACTTGGCGAAAAAATGGTTAAAGAAGTAAGAGAAAGTATTTCAGGCGTTGATGCCGCTCTTTT
>JAAZGX010000004.1 GCA_012511005.1 Clostridiales bacterium | reverse complement strand
GTATGGATTACAAAGTTTACATCTTTTCTGTGACTGTAACAAGCGGCGTGTACGCCTTTTTCAGAGGAAGGCTTAATATCGCCCTCATATGAAAGGCCGTCAATATTTACAAGTACAATTTCATCCGGTGTAAGCGTTTCGTAAGGTCTGCCGCTTGGAGTAATAACGAACTGTTTATCGTTTATACGGCAGCTTACATTACCCCATGTTCTTGCGATAAGTCCCGTTTCGACGAGTTTTTTCCCTGCTTCTATAACGAGTTCTTTTGCTTGCAAAATATCCATAATGCTCTCCTTGTTATGCCTTTACGGCAACTTGCGCAAACACTTTGTCAAAGCGCTTTAGCGCCTCGTCTATAAGCAGAGGCGTATATGCGGCACTCGTATAAAGACGGCTGCCTGCAAGAGTTACAAGACCCTCTGCCATATAAGCGGCGCCCATGTGCTCCATTTCCTTTTTTCTTTCGCTTGTTGCGGAAAGAACATTCGGAATAGTCCACGGTCTGCCCCAATTGATTGAAAAATGCATCGTACCTACTGTTTCTAAGTGACAAACAGAGCCTTGGTTAAACGCAACGAACGGAAGATTGTGCTTTTTAATAAGCTCTTTAAGCCCCGCCGTAAGCCTGTCGCCCATCTGCCCCGCTTTTTGACAGGCGTTCTGCTTATCAATTTCCTCAAGCATATGGTATCCCGCAACACATGAAATCGGAGTAGCCGCCATAGTGCCGCCCATAAATGCCTTTTTAACCTTTGCCGTACCGTCAAGCCCTGCGCCAAGATATTTCATAACTTCTTTTTTACCGCCAATTCCGCCGGCGCCCGGGTATCCTCCCGCTATTACCTTGCCGAAAATCGTAAGGTCGGGAGATACGCCGTAATAGCCTTGCGCTCCTGCCATACCGATACGAAATCCCGTTACAACCTCGTCAAAAATCAGCAGAGCGCCATATTTACGGCAAAGCCTTTCAACGCCCTTGTTAAAATCAAAATCAAGTGGTCTTGTTCCGCTTTCAGGTCCGATAGGCTCTATAAACACAGCCGCCGTGCCGCCTCTGAATTGGTTCATACGGAGAACTCTTTCAAGGCTGTTAAGGTCATTTGGGAAAAACTCCTGCGTATGCTTAAATAAATATAACGGCACTCCGTTAGCTTGTGTAAACTTTGAGCCCGGAACGCGTATGCCATAACCTAACTGGTCACTCCAACCGTGGTAAGCTCCGCCCATTTTAACAATATTTTTATTTTTCGTTGCAAGCCTTGCCACTCTTACTGCCGCCATGCAAGCTTCTGTTCCGGAGCCTAACATACGGAACATATCAACGGTTTCTATACTGTCTGAAATCTTTTTAGCAAGCTTGTATTCGTATTCGTGGAATAATCCCGTCGACGGACCGCAAGTGTTAAGAATGTCAATAACCTTTTCCCTTACCTCAGGCGGGTTTGAGCCTAAAACCGTAGGACCGCCTGCCTGAAGAAAATCAAAATATTCATTTCCGTCAACATCGTGAAGCTTCATTCCCTCTGCTTTTGTAAAAACGAGCGGGAAAGGATAGTTAAAAGCAAGGTTATGCTGTACACCGCCCGGTATAATCTGCCTTGCTTCTTCTATCATCTCTTTACTTTTTTGACACTTCTTTTCAAAATAGTTTTCTTCGTACTGTGCTAAAACCTCCGGCTTTATGGAATAAATGGGCTTTTTAATAAGCTCATCAAGCTCCCTTGTCACCGCCGCTGCATCATGATACTGTGAAATAGCAAATCTCGTATCCATAATTATCCTCCCTTTTGGTGAATATTAATTCACTTATATTATACAACATTAATAAAAGTTGTCAATGTTATTTCATAATTTTAAGAAAATATATATTAAACATTAACGATTTATTAACTAAATAATAATGGTTTTTTACAATATTTTGTTTGACTTCATCGGTTATTTTTGGTATAATGACTAAAACATTTTGATAGGAGGATGCTTTCGTGACTGACACAAAAACTCTGGCATATATAAATATGTATGCCATCTTAGGAACACTTGAAAATTTGTGCGAACTGGTCCCCGAGGCTTCAGATTTACTGAAAGGCAAAAAGCCTGTTTCCATAGGCTTTGATGTTAAAGGCGGCCCGTCTGCTACATTGTTTTTTAAAAACGGCAAATGCCGCATGGAGCAGGGTGTTGATAATTGCGATATCAAGCTCCCATTTTCATCCCCCGCGAAATTCAATGGGCTTATTGACGGCACAGTAACCCCTATTCCCTCAAAAGGCTTTACACACATTAAATTTTTACTTAACGAATTTACAAAGCTTACCGACATACTTACTAAGTACATGAAGCCTGAGCCAGAGGCTCTCAGTGACAGGGAGTTTTTCGTAAGAAGTACCTCACTTATGTTATCGGCAATAACAGTGGCGGTGGCTCAAATTGCTAATAACGACAGCATAGGCAAGTTTACCGCAAGTCATATTGTTGACGGTGATATTGCGCTGCTCATTAAAGACGGTCCGGGGACAACGCTGCGCGTTAAAGACCACCGTCTGCTTGGGATTAAAGCACCGCCTGAAAATCCCCGTGCTATCATGGAGTTTAAGAGCATTGAGCTTGCGCGTGACCTTTTCGACGGAAATGTAAATGCCGTTGCGTCAATAGGAGACGGAAGTATTAGGATGAGCGGTATGATTTCCATGATTGACAACCTGAACAGACTGCTCGACAGAGTTGCTCTGTATTTAGCATAAGGAGGATTAAAGATGGCAACGAATATTTATAAATACAGCAAAAGCCGCGAGTATTTTGAAAGAGCGGCAAAGGTTGTACCATCGGGTGTTTATGGGCATCTCGGTCCCGCTGAGGGTTGTATGATTCCCGTAACCTCTTTCCCGCTTTTTGCGGCAAGTGCCAAAGGCTCACATTTTACTGATGTTGACGGTAACGATTTTATTGATTATATGTGTGCTTATGGACCGAATGTTTTAGGCTATGGTGATGAAGATGTTGACGCCGCTGTATTAGAGCAGGCAAAAATTGCAAACTGCACTACTTCGCCGTCAATAAAATTGATTGAGCTTGCGGAGCTTATGGTTGACACTGTGGCATCCGCAGATTGGGCGTTTTTCGCTAAAAACGGCGGTGACACTACAACTGCCGCAATTATGGCAGCTCGTGCGCACACAAGCAAAAAGAAGATTATTTTCGTAAAAGGCTTTTATCACGGAGTGGCGCCTTGGACACAGAAAATAGATTACCCCGGTGTAACACCTGAGGATGTTTCCGGCAACCTTTATGTTGACTGGAATGATTTTGATGCGCTTGAGAAACTTATCGCTGAAAATGAAGGAGAAGTCGCAGCATTTATCTCCACTCCTTATATGCACGGTAACTTCATTGATAACCAGCTTCCTGCCGACGGATATTGGCAGAAAGTCAGAAAGCTCTGCACAGAAAAAGGTATCGTTTTAATTGTGGATGATGTTCGCTGTGGGTTTAGGCTTGACCTTGCCGGAAGTGACCATTACTACGGCTTTGAAGCAGACCTTATATGCTTCTGTAAAGCGCTTGCCAACGGCTGGAGTGTTTCGGCGCTTTGCGGCAAGGAATTTATTAAGTCCTCTGTAAGCGCATTATCATACACCGGCAGCTATTGGTTAAGCTCTGCACCGTTTGCCGCGGCGATAGTTTGCATAAACAAGCTAAAGAAACTAAATGCCCCCGCCTTATTCCGCGAAAAGGGAATTAAGCTTACGGACGGTTTTACGGCTGCAGGTAAAGAGCATGGATTTGACCTTGTTGTTTCCGGTGAACCGGCACTGTTTTATTTGAGAATAGCGAATGACGACAGTCTATTTATTCATCAGGATTGGGTTCAGGAATGCGTAAAGCGCGGTATGTTTATAACGAACCACCACAACCACTTCATATGCGCCTCTCACTCTGATGAAGACATAAACAGGTCAATTGAAATAGCCGAAGATGCCTTTAAGGCAGTTAAGAAAAAGCATCCAGGGATTTAACGAACAGTAGTACAATTAAGGAGGAATGATGAATGCCATTATCAAAGGCCGAGTGGCTTTCCCTCGAAAAGAAAGCTGACGAGCTGAGAAGACTTACGCTTGACACTACTTTTTGGGCGGGCAGCGGTCACATTGGAGGCGGGTTATCTGTTTTAGATATGCTAACCGTTCTCTACTACAAGTATATGAACATTAAAGTTGACGACCCCGACTGGGAGGACAGAGACAGGCTCATACTCAGTAAGGGTCATGCCGCTGTAGCTTATGCTCCTGTGCTTTGTGACATTGGTTTCAACGACAAAGAGCAGCTAAAAACCTTTAACCTTACGAATTCCAAAATGGGAATACACCTTGACTCTAACAAAGTCGTCGGTGTTGATGCCTCAACAGGTTCCTTGGGACACGGATTATCAATAGCAGTGGGTACAGCGCTTGCCGCAAGACTTTTAAATAAGGATTATAAAACATTTTGCATTTTAGGAGACGGTGAATGTAACGAAGGCTCCAACTGGGAGGCTGCTATGACTGCCTCTCACTACAAAGTAACAAATGTTATCAGCTTTGTTGACCGTAACATGTGCATGATAGACGGCAGAACAGAGGATATTATGAGCCTTGAGCCTTTCTGCGATAAATGGGAGTCTTTTGGATTTATCGTAAAAGAGATTGACGGCAACAATATCAAAGAAATCTGCGAAGCTATTGATTTTGCCTATGACAATAAAACTGACAAACCCGTTATGATAATCGCAAATACCAAAAAAGGCAGCGGAATAAGCTTTATAGAAGACGATTACAGATGGCATTACGGT
>JAAZGX010000280.1 GCA_012511005.1 Clostridiales bacterium | reverse complement strand
CTTTGGTTGCATTTTAATATGCTCTGCCTCCGCTTTGTCGGCGTCAGCGGCAAGCCTTTCCTCCATTTTATAGTACATAAGGTTTACGCCGCATGAAGGGCATTCGGGCTTGTGGTCAAGAAGTTTGAGCCTATAAGCACATTTTGGACAGTTAGCCATATAAATAACTCCTACTCATTTTATTACTTGGAGACGGAAAAATCCGCATAAACTCCTAATCGTTATTCATTATATCATAAGATATTTACATTTTCAATAAAAACATCTGTTTTAATGATAACTTTTTTATATATCACATAAAAACTTATTAAAAACAGCTTATTTTACTGTTTTTTAGAGATTGCAAGTTTTGATTTCTTTATAATATTTTCAGCATCAAGTCCAAATAAGTGCAGCAGCTCCTGTGCGGGACCTGATTTTCCAAAAACATCATCAACACCCACTCTTAAAACAGGAACGGGTACGCTTTGTGATAACACTTCGCATACGGCACTGCCTAAACCGCCGATTATATTATGCTCCTCCGCTGTCACAACGGCGCCCGTTTTCTTTGCGCAGTTAATCACAGTTTCAGCGTCAAGCGGTTTAATCGTCGCCATATTTACGACTTGTGCCGATATTCCGTCCTTTAGAAGCTCTGCGGCGGCTGTTAAAGCCTCATTTACCATAAGCCCCGTAGCAATTATTGTGACATCCGTTCCCTCTTTAAGAATTACGGCTTTGCCTATTTCAAACTTATAGCTTTCATCAAATATCCTTGGTACCGCTAATCGTCCAAAGCGCATATAGACAGGTCCGTCATATTCTGCCGCCGCAAAAACTGCGGCACGCGCTTCAACATCATCGGCAGGGTTTAATATAACCATACCGGGAATAGAGCGCATAAGCGCAATATCTTCACAGCATTGGTGACTTGCGCCGTCCTCCCCTACTGAAATACCGGCATGTGTTGCACCGATTTTCACATTAAGCCTTGGATATGCTATTGTGTTTCTTACCTGCTCAAATGCTCTGCCCGCCGCAAACATCGCAAATGTGCTTGCAAAAACCGTGTGCCCCGTAGCGGCAAGCCCTGCTGCTACACCCATCATATTGCACTCCGCTATGCCCGTGTTAAAAAACCTTTCGGGAAACGCTTTGCTAAATGCTCCCGTTTTTGTAGCGGCGGAAAGGTCACTGTCAAGAACAACAACATTCTTATCTATCTCGCCAAGCTCTACAAGAGCTTTTCCATACGCTTCACGCGTTGCCGTTTTAATAATATCAGCCATTTTTATTTCCTTTCCGTCTTTTTAGGACAACTGATTTAATTTTTCATTAAGCTCTGCTATTGCCGTTTCATACTGCTCTTTATTTGGCGCTGTGCCATGCCAGCCCACCTCATTTTCCATAAAGGAAATATCCTTGCCTTTAATGGTTTTTGCTATTATAGCGGTCGGCGCGCCTTTATGCTCTTTAGCGCTGTTATATGCTTTTTCTATTTCGTCAAAGCAGTGACCGTCTATCTCTATTACATTCCAACCGAATGCCGAAAATTTCTCGGCTATCGGATACGGTGAGTTTACCTGCTCAATCGTTCCGTCTATTTGAAGATTGTTATTATCTACGACAGCCACTAAATTATCAAGCTTCTTTGCGGCGGCATACATAAGCGCCTCCCAAACCTGACCTTCTTGAAGCTCGCCGTCGCCAAGGATAGAATAAACACGGTTTTCACTATTTTTAAGCTTTAACCCAAGCGCCATTCCGCATGCGGCAGATATACCCTGCCCAAGCGAGCCTGTACTCATATCCACACCCGCTAAAAGGTTCATACTTGGGTGCCCTTGAAGATTACTGTCAGGCTTTCTGAGTGTTTTTAAGTGTTCTACGGGGAAGAAACCTCTTTGTGCCATAACAGAATAAAGCCCCGGAGCGGCATGCCCTTTTGAAAGCACAAAAAGGTCGCGATTTTCGCCTCGCGGGTTTTCGGGGTCAATTTTCATCTCCTTAAAATATAGATATGTAAGAATGTCAGCGCTTGAAAGAGAGCCGCCGGGATGTCCCGACTTTGCGTTAAATGTCCCCTCAATAATTCCCATTCTTACCTTTACGGCAATCTTTTTAAGCTCGTTTTTCTCAAAATCGTTCATTTATATTCCTCCTTATTAGGTGTTTTAATCTTTATTTATATAGTTTTTTGTAAGGTACTGTAAAAAGTCTGCCACAGCGCCTTTATTGGCGTCACAGGCGCAATATTTTGATATAGCCTTAACCTCTTTCGGTGCTTTTCTGCAGCATGCCGGAACAGCCACAGTTTTTAGCATATCAAGGTCGTTATAATAATCCCCTATTGCCGCTGTACGGTGTTTTTCTATACCAAGTATTTTAGCAAGTCTTTTTACGGCATTTCCTTTATCCGCCGTCACATTTATGATTTCAAGGGTAAACGGTGATGTAAGAACGGCTTTAATTTCACAATCACGATTACCGTCAACAAAGCCTTTTATTTCTTTTATAATGTTTTTGTTGCCGAACATCGTTACTTTACCCCAGTCGCTCTTTGGCACCTCAAAAAGAGAATTGCATATCTTGTGGTCAAGCTTATCAATAAAAGTAAATGTTTTTCCGAATATTCTTGGTTTTACAAGATATATCATATCATCTGTATGTACCGCAAGCTCGATTTTAGTTTTATACCGCTCTGTAATTTCGAATACTATCGCCTGTCCCTTTAATGTAATACCCTGAAATGAAAGAAGCTTTTTATTTTCATTGTCGTATATTCCTGCGCCGTTTAAAAATATTAAAGGGGTAAAAGTATCAAGCCTATCATATATTTTAAGCGCCGACTGCAAACCTCTGCCGGAGGCTATCGTAAAGTTGCCGCCGTTTTTCGTAAACT
>JAAZGX010000045.1 GCA_012511005.1 Clostridiales bacterium | reverse complement strand
TGCATTTTGGGATAAAACTATTAAAGAGTCTTTTAAAGCGTCACTTTCAATTCTCTGCATATCAAGAGTGGCGCTAATGGCTGACATATCAGGACTTTTAGCCAGTATGAGAGTTTTTATAAATTCTGTAAACACTCGTGAAAATAAAGATGGCACCGTTAATATTTATATAACGATAACGGTAAGCAGCGTTGAGCATTTGACGAGCGTTGCACAGCGGCTTGAAAAGATTGACGGTGTTATTTATATAGAAAGATTTAAATCATAAAAAGGAGAGATTTTAATGGGAAAAAAGTTATACCGCTCTAAAGAGGATAAAAAACTTTCGGGGCTTTGCGGAGGGTTGGGTGAGTTTTTAGGTATTGACCCGACAATAATAAGAGTTTTAGTTATAGTGGCTGCGTTTTTCAGCGCATTCTTTCCGGCGCTCGTGCTGTACATAGCCTTGTCCGTTGCAGTTCCGGAAAATCCCGGCGAAAGTGCAAATGCTAAAGAGGTTGACTATAAATTTGTTGACCCCGATGATAAAGACGACGGTAAAAATAAATGAGAGCAGTAGTCCAAAGAGTAACATCCTCTAAGGTAGAGGTAGACGGTAAAATAGTAGGCGCAATTGAAAAAGGTTTTCTTGTTTTGCTTGGAGTTATGGACGAGGATACGAAGGAAGATGCCGCTTTGCTTGCAAGAAAAGTGGCGTCACTTAGAGTATTTGAGGACGAAAACGGCAAGATGAACCTTGAGCTTTCAGAAATAAACGGGAGCGTGCTTGCTGTTTCACAATTTACTTTATGTGCTGATGTAAAAAAGGGCAACCGCCCTTCTTTTTCGCCGTCCGCATCCCCTGAAAAGGCAGAAGAGCTTTATGAGTTTTTCTGCGGGGAGCTTAAAATAAACGGAATAAGTACAGTAGAAAAAGGTGTTTTCGGTGCCGATATGAGCGTTTCGCTCATTAATGACGGACCCGTTACAATAATATATGATACGAATATTTGGAGAAAATGATTATGGAAGTAAATTGTATTGCACTTGGAGAATATCAAGCAAACTGTTATGTACTATGTGACAGAACAACAGGGGAAGGGGTTGTGGTTGACCCCGGAGATTGCAATAATCAGCTTTTATCGCTTATTAATTTATCGGGAATAAAAACAGTAAAGTATATTCTTTTAACGCACGGTCATTTTGACCATATAATTGGCGTAAATCTGCTAAAGGAGCATTTTCCGAATGCTTTAACGGCTATTAGTGAGCCTGATAAGATATGCCTTAAAAGTGTAGAGCATAACCTTTTAGGTGAAAAGTATGCAGATGTTTTTGAAGAAATTAAGGCTGATATTATATTAAAAGACAAAGACCTAATAAAAATAGGGCAATCCACCCTTAAAGTTTTAGAAACACCGGGGCATTCAAGGGGCAGCGTTTGCTTTATTTCGGAAAAAGATAAGTTCGTAATAACGGGAGATACGCTGTTTTATTTAACCGCCGGCAGAACAGACCTTGACGGCGGAGATGATGAGCAGTTAAGTAACTCGATAGATAAACTAATGCTGCTTGATGATTTATTCGCAGTCTACCCGGGTCACAACAAAGGTACAACGATAGGCAGTGAAAGAAAAAGAAACAGATATTTAAGGCATAGAGACTTTTACAAGCTATGAATATATATTGCATTGAGCATAATTTTCAATATGAGCTTGAAAATATAGTAAGACTTTTTCTTCCCGATGAAAAAATAAAGGTGCATAAGGGAATAAAAGACCGGCTCGTTACACCTTATATATTAGCAAAGTATGACAGAGCTTGCCGCACAGTATCTGTGCGGGTTGATTTTAATTTAAGCCCCAAAGAGAAAATGTCACCACTTTTAGAGGGTGAAAACGACGACATAGCAGAGCTTAAACTTGCGGGATTGCTTTTCGAGCTGTTAATCTCACAATTTAACTACCGTCCAAAGTGGGGAATTCTCACGGGAGTTAGACCGAGCAAATTAATGAGCAATTTGATAAATGTTTACGGTGAAAACGGCGCTGTTGACTATTTTACAGAAAAGCTATATGTATCAGAGGAAAAAGCAAAGTTAACTTTAGAAATTCAGAAAGCACAACGCCATATTACGGCGCTTTCAGAGCCTAATTCAATAAGTCTTTATGTATCCGTTCCTTTTTGTCCGTCAAGATGCACATACTGCTCATTCGTATCACATTCCGTAACTTCGCCGTCGTTAAAGAAGAAGATACCTGTTTATGTTGACTTAATGTGTGAGGAAATACGGCATACGGGCAGGCTGATAAACGAGCTTGGCTTAAAGCTTTTAAGCGTATATTGGGGCGGAGGAACGCCGACGGCGCTTGATGAGGAGGCTTTAGAAAATATTTTTAAGGCTATAGAAGACAGCTGTGATTTAAGAGATGTAAAAGAGTATACAGTAGAAGCGGGGCGACCTGATACAGTATGTAGAGAAAAGCTTTCGGTTCTTAAAAACCACGGTGTATCAAGAATAAGCATAAACCCGCAGACCTTTAATGACGAAGTGTTAGCGGCTATTGGCAGGCGCCATACGAGTGAGCAAACAGTAAACGCCTATAACCTTGCAAGGGAAATGGGTTTTGATAATATAAACGGAGACCTCATAGCATCACTTCCGAAAGATACGCCGAAAAGCTTCCGCGAAAGCGTGAAAAAGGCAATAGAAATGGGTTTTGAAAGCATTACGGTTCACACGCTTGCTAAAAAACGCTCCTCAGACCTT
>JAAZGX010000279.1 GCA_012511005.1 Clostridiales bacterium | reverse complement strand
GCCCGTTTCGATAACGCCTTCCTTTTTTTCCATGCTGCCTAAATTTACATACCGCCTTATTTGGCTTTTTATCCGTGCAATTAATTCAAGCGGGTTAAAAGGCTTTGTCATATAGTCGTCTGCCCCGAATGACAGTCCCGTTATTTTATCGGTATCCTCACTTTTCGCGGAAAGCAGAATAATGGGTATGTTGTATTTTTCCCTCATTTTAAGAGTTGTTGATAGACCGTCAAGCCCCGGCATCATAATATCAAGCACGATACAGTGAATTTCATTTTCACGCAATAATTCAAGTGCTTTTATGCCGTTATCCGCAAGTAATGTGTTGTAACCCTCAAGCTTTAGATAAATATCAATTGAATTTAATATAGCTTTGTCGTCGTCGCAAACAAGAATATTATACATAATACCCCTCCGATTATTTTTAGTATCGCATATAAAAATTACAAAAAAGTTCTCATTATTATTAAAAGTTTCTTACAAAGACAGATGAAACGAGAAATATATAAATATTGTAACAAATAACCCTAAAAAAGTACAGCATGATTAGAGCGGTTTTTTATAGCTTGTCCTATAAAATTTAATAAGATATATTCAAATTATTGTAAAGGGATGAAGCAGCAGTGGAAAACATATCCGACAAAAGAGCTTCTGAAAGTAAAAAACACGAAAGCATAACGGAGTTTATCGAGTTTTTAGTTAAGAATATATCAGTGTTTGTGCTGTCGTTTGTGTTCTCGCTCGGCGGAAAAGCGGGTTTATTTTCGCCTTTCGGAGTGAGCGCTGTGGCGGCGGCAGGCTTTTCTTATATGCCCGTTAGCATATTGGGGGCATCACTTGGTTATATTGTTACGCAAAATTCATTGTATTCTTTAAGGTACATAGCGGCAATTCTTGCCTGTGGTGTTATAATGGGCACCTTAAAAAGCTTAAAGGACATAACATCATCAAAAATATTTGCGCCCGCAATAACATTTGTAACACTTTTCATTACAGGACTTGCAATAGCTTTTTCAGAAACAATAACGCTGGCGCCTTTGTTAAAATTTTTAACAGAGGCACTAACGGGTGCATGCGGTGCATATTTTATACATGCTGTATCAAAAATGGAAATATCATATAAAAGCATCGGATATTTAAGCTCAAAAGATTTATCGGCACTTATGATTACGGCGGGGCTCTTACTTTTATCTCTCAGCAGTATATGTATAGGCGAGTTTGTGCCAATAAGAGTTGTTGCAGTGCTTTTGGTTTTAATATGCGCGCGGTACACGCATGAGGCGGGCGGGGCAATAGTCGGCGTATGCACGGGTATTGCGCTTAGTATCAGCGGTGAAAATGCCGGCAGCCTTATACTTGCAGGGTATAGCTTTGGCGGACTTTTAGGCGGTGTATTTTCCCAGCTTGGCAGGGTAGGAACGGCAGCGGCTTTTATTGTGGCAAACGGAGTTATAGCCATTATGGAGGCGGGTAATCCCGCGGCGCTTCCTATTGTGATTGAAGCGGCGGCGGCAACGATTATATTCTTATGTCTGCCAAAAAGCGCGACAAAAAAGCTTGAAGAAATGCTTTCACCCGCTTGTGTTTCGCCTGTGCTTGACAGCGTTAAAAATGATATTGTATTAAAACTGCACAATGCCTCAAAAATAACTGAGGACATAGCGGAATCGTTGATATCCGTTTCAAATACGCTTAAAATTGGGGAGAACAGCGGTATTACAGATATGTATACATGTATACGCGCCGAGGTGTGTGACAGCTGCGGATTAAGGGATACTTGCTTTGAGCAAAATTATGACGATACCATAGGAGCGTTTAATGACATAGTGTTAATGCTAAGAAACGGCGATAGGGCGTCTTTTACCACAATACCGCCGCACTTTGCATCAAAATGCATACGAATAGACCAGCTTTGCGACAGTTTCAACAGGTTTTATCGTGAATACGCGGCAAATCAAAAGGCTCAAACGAAGATTGCTCAGGTCAGAAATGTGGTTTCAGACCAATTTACGGGAATTTCCTATATGCTGTCATCTTTGTCACAAGAGCTTAGCGAAAAAACCGTTTTTGACATAGGCGCAGCGCAAAGGATTACGGTGGCGTTTGAAGAAATGGGCGTTAAGGTTATAGATGTTTGCTGTGCTATTGATAAATATGATAGGATTAATACGGATATACACATAGAGCAATCATCAGCAAAAATAAGCAAAGCAAAATTGCGCGGTACTGTTGAAGGGATTTTGCAAAGAAAGCTTGATATGCCCATAATGAACGGCTTTGGAGATATTTTGCATATTGCGTTTAAGGAAAGACCGCCTTACCGAATAGTTACAGGCTTTGCGCAGTTTGCGGCAGGCGGAGAGCGCGTATGCGGAGACGCTTTTTCGTGCTTTACTGATGATAACGGATTTTTCTATTTGATGCTAAGCGACGGCATGGGAACGGGGGCAAAAGCGGCTGTAAGCTCCACTCTTACCGTATCCATATGTGAAAATCTCATAAAAGCAGGCTTTGGAATAGAGGCGTCACTAAAAGCTGTAAATTCTGCCCTCATAGTAAAACCCGGAGATGAAATGAGCGTTACTATTGATATAGCGGCTATCGACCTTTATACGGGGCAAATATCCATTTATAAAGCAGGTGCGGCGGCAACGGTTGTAAAACGCCGCGGCAAGTGCATAAAAGTAGAAATACCGTCCTTGCCTCTCGGAATACTGCGTGATTGCGAATGTGTTTCTACAAAAGGAACGCTTGAAAAAAGTGATATTGTCCTCCTTACAACGGATGGCGTGTCCGATGAAAGCCTTAAAGACATATGCAAAAAACTGCAAAGCTTTAAGGGCGGAGAGCTTGCGGCATATGTTAGAGAGCTTGCCGCGGATGCTAAAAACGCCTATAAAGGGGAAAAAGATGACGATATAACGGTTGTTGCGGCGGCACTCGTAAAAGACTGATAAAATCAGTTGAGTTTTTGAGAGTTCTGTGTTACACTTGTCGAGTATTTTATTTGGCGAGTGATTAAATGAGTAAAAAGTCTATATCATCAGCGTTTATGCTGCTTTTAACGGCGTTAATCTGGGGACTTGCTTTCGTAGCACAAAGCGAGGGCATGAAAACCCTCGGTACATATACATTTTTTGCTTTAAGGTCATTTCTTGCCCTAATTTTTATTTCAGGTATGACGGCGCTTAAAAAAATCGGGAAAAGAAAAGCAAATAGTAACTTAATAACGAAAAATGCTAATACACAATCAAAAAAAGATTTGATTATTGCAGGCGCTATATGCGGCACAGCTATGTTTATTGCAACAATAGCACAGCAAAACGGGCTAATGTACACAACGGTCGGAAAATCTGGATTTATAACGGCGCTTTATATTCTGCTCGTTCCGATATTTGGACTTTTCCTAAAAAAGAAAGTCTCGCCGCTTATGTGGCTTTGTGTGGCTATTGCCATAAGCGGTATGTATCTGCTTTGCGTATCGGAAGCGTCGGGCGTAAATAAAGGCGATTTTTACACGCTAATAAGCGCCGTCTTTTATGCGGTGCAAATACTGACAATTGATATTTATATTTCAAAGGTTGACGCCGTAAAGCTATCGCTCACACAGTTTAGCGTAGGCTTTATACTATCATCAATTTTTATGATTATATTTGAACAGCTGACTTTGACGCAAATAAAAGACGCTATTATACCAATTCTTTATGTCGGCATATTCTCGTCAGGCATAGCCTATACACTGCAAATTACAGCACAAAAGAACATATCTCCAACTGTCGCCGCCTTAATTATGAGCTTTGAATCCGTATTTGCCGCCGTATTCGGTTGGATTATCCTTTCACAAAGCCTAAGCGCACGGGAAATATTTGGCTGCTGCCTTATGTTTTTAGCAATAATATTAAGCGAACTGCCGATTGAAAAAACAGCCATCGCTAAAAAGATTAAATTTAAGCTTGACAAAAGGCAGAACGCTGAGGTATAATAACAAAGCACTCAAAAATCGAATAGCGCGGGATAGAGCAGTCCGGTAGCTCGTCGGGCTCATAACCCGGAGGTCGGGGGTTCAAATCCCTCTCCCGCAACCAT
>JAAZGX010000278.1 GCA_012511005.1 Clostridiales bacterium | reverse complement strand
GTTAACAGCATCCTATTTGCACCTTTTCCAGTGATATTAAAATTAAATTACCCAAGGTTAAAAAAATGGTGCTGTTTTCTTATACCTTTTGTATCAATAATTATTCTTGAATTATTGCAATTTTTAGAAGGTAGAGCAACTGATATAGATGATGTTATACTAAACACCGCAGGCTTACTAATTGGATTGTTTTTACTACTTATAATCAGAAAAGAAAAACAAAGCATAACCTCCGGCTAAACCGGGGGTTTACTCATAACAGCCAAGAGGTAACCTTGCACAAAAACTTATGTAATGCCTGCTAAACCCCAAAATCCGTAATTTTGGTGGGTTTAGAAAATCGGCGCACAATAATAAGCCTCCGTTTTCGGAGGCTTTTTCCTCTGATTGACTATAGCTTTAATTTGTTTTATACTTTATTTAATAAAATTCAGTATGTTAAACAAACTATAGCTTTCGGAGGGTTTTATGAATTCTTTTAAAAAAGTAAAATGGCGTGTTTTCAAGCTAAAATTTGAGCATGATGAAGTGCGTATTGATAAGAAGATAGGCGGCAAAGCACTAAATAAAAGGATTGAAACGGAGTTTGCCTCTAAGGGGGCAAAGGATACGCAAAGTACAGATTACAGATTATTAAGACCTATATTTAAAAATATAACCCTTTCTCCCGACGATAAATTTGTGGATGTTGGTTGCGGTCAAGGCAGAGTTTTAAGCTACCTTATAACGGAGGAGAACTTTAAGGGTAAGCTTGTCGGCATTGAGCTTTCAAGTAAAATTGCGGATTTTACAAAAAAACGGTTTAAAAATACACCGCAAGTTGAAATAATAAATGGCGATGCCGTCAAAAGCATTCCCTCTGACGGCACTATATTTTATTTGTTTAACCCATTCACAGGCGAGGTTTTGAGAGCTTTTCTTGACGGTATTGAAAATATTATCAAGCACCCTGCCACAATAATTTATACCGTTCCCGTTCACCATTCTGAATTTGATAACAGGAGAAACTTTTCACTTATTCAAACTTTCTCAGTTAAACGAGAGTATATGGATTATGATGCAATAGTAAATATTTATGAATATCGACCGTAATTTTTTCTGAAAAGATAGCGCCGTATCAAAGGAGATACGGCGCTGTTCTTTTAATAAAGCGGCATTATTACCATATCTCCGTTCGATTGCACAAACTGCGGATAGAGCGAATTAGAGTTAACGGATGCACTCGGGGTTTCTAACAGCCAAAACAGAAAATCGGATTGCTCTGTTCCATATCCGCACCCTACATGAGGCGCGTCCTTAAAAAGCCAAGTACTGTTTGGGAAAAGTGCGCTTCTCGCATCTATAACACCGTCTGCCGATACATAAGGAGAACCGCTGTATACAATTTCATCATCAAGTGTTTTGCCATAATCCGCAACCGTGGCACCAAGTGACATACCCTTTGTTTCAATCGTTCCGTCGCCGTTTTGAGCCGCTCTCTCAGTAAGCGGAATACCAGGGAGGTTATAAGATGCTATAACAGCAATCTCTACACCGCTGCTCTCTGCCGCCTTTAGCATATCATCGCGATTTCTCATCATTTCTTGTAAAGCATCTGTTTTTTGCAAGAAAATCTCATATTCACTTTCTTTGCCGCCAAACATATATTCTACCGCATTGTCATAGTCCTCCGGCTGAACAAGTGCCCAAAGTGACAGCATATGACCGAAGCTATCTCTTAAAAACTCATCAAACACCTTATATTTATAAGTATCAACAATATCATTTGTGAATGATGTTACAGCATTAAAAACTCCGAAAACATTTAATACATTAATAAGGGGCAGAAACTCACTATCTCTTACTTGATATTCCACCATATTGTATAAATCCTCAGACTCTATAACGACATTACCCTGTAAAAGGTCTGAAACTAAATCTACGCCGCCTGCCGTTGAGGATACGAATACGCATTTATTAAGCTTATCATAGCCGTGTTTCGTCATATACGCAACGGTCATGACACCACCCATGCTGCAACAGATAAGGTTTACTTTTGACTTGCCCGTTTCAGAAATCGCAAGGTCTACAGTCTCCGCAATTTCGTCGGCTATATCAAGAGGATTCATACGCCAATCGTATGCAAAATAGTAAACATTTTCACCGCCGTAAAGCTCTGTTCCTCTTTTAACAACGCCAAGCTCGTTAGTGTTGCCGTGCTCGAAATTCGGATAAGAGCTAATAGCGCCGGGGTACCTGTGCGGGCTTATATTATAAACAGAAGCACCCGTATTATCACACGCAAGACTGCCTAAAATGCCTTGTGCATATACTAACGCTTGGTCTATCACGCCTTCAAAACTTCTGCTTATTCCCGCTGAAATTCCAGCTAAAACCAAAGTTTTTATAATCCCTGTAGCATCAATTTCGCCAAGTGCCGGCCGCTCATTTTCTGTACCCTCGTCAATATAAAGACCTGAAAAGTCCATACCTCTTACTACTACTAAAGGATACTCCGGAGTGCTTGACAAAAACCCTTTTGCCGAGACAGGAGCCGCTGTACTAAATAGGAGTACAACACATAAAACAATGCCGGTAATTCGTTTTTTCATTTTCTTTACCTCCGACGCTAAAATATACATATATAGTATCACGCTTTACCACTTTTTTCAAGTGAATTTTTATCGGATTGAATTGTTGATTTCTTCTTATATTAATTGTATAATGTTACCTAACTAATTTAAGGGTGGGATTTTACAGTGATTTCAAAGGAAGATTGGAAAAATATAAGAGGTTCTCAAAAAAAGCCTGACCATATTATGTTGAGCATAAACGGTAATCCGGAAACTTCTATGACCGTAAAATGGAGAACTGATGTCAGTGTCAAGTCAGGCTATGCCTCTTATCGTGAAATTGGCAAGACTGAATGGAAAAAGGCAGAAGCTGCATCGGAAAACTTTGTTACTGATATGGACGACAGTAATTATCACTGGGCTGATATGACGGGCTTAAAGCCCGATACTAAATATGAATACTTTTGCGGCAACGATGAATATTACAGCGATATACATAGTTTTAAGACGGCAGTAAAGGATACTGCAAAGTTTAGCTTTATAATTCTTGCGGATACGCAAACAGGGTCGCCTATGCCGCCGCCTGATTATTCGCATCTTGGCGATTTTCTAAGAGAAATACTTAAAAAGCATCCTGATGTTTCTTTCATTATGACGGCAGGCGACAACACAAATTGCGGTCAAACGGATATTCAATGGACAGGGCTTTTTGAGGGACTTTTAGGCATTATAGAGTCTATACCATATATGATGGCAGTTGGAAACCACGATGATATGGGGTTTGAAAACTATTTTTTAGGAACGGGCAAATATTATTCTGAAAAAGTAGAATACTTCTCTAAACAATTCAAAGGCTCTTATCCCGATAACGGTCCCGATGACTGGAAAACCGCAAACTATACATTTGATTACGGCAACGCTAACTTTTCCTTTATCGGTGTCAGCGGTCAAGAGGATATTGATGAATGGCTTAGTGATAACTTAGATAAAAGCGATAAGACTTGGAAGTTGGGGGTACACCATTTTCCTGCCTGCTATGCAGGGTGTGACCTTGCCTGTTATGATACATTTCCCGTTATGAGAAACGGAATTGAAAAGCTTGATTTAATCTTTTCAGGGCATGAGCATTGTTTTTCAAGAAGCTTTCCAAGAAGAAACGAAAATCTTTATGATAAACCCAGTGAGGGTACGATACACTACAACTGCGGCAGCGGGCATAGAAACCCCCCAGGAACACGCTCCATGGAAAAGGTGTGGAACGCCGCTTTATATAATCATGAAGAAGATTTATCTATGTATGCACTTGCAGAAATAGACGGTAACACCCTTACCCTTACCTCTTTTATTGAGGACGGTCGTGTTGCCGACAGGTGCGTTATTGATAAGAACAGCGATACTATAACGCCCGCCGCATTAGCTCCCATATATAACAAAACAAGAATGAAATATAAAGGTGCGGACCTTGGGCTTTTAGCGGCAAATACATTCTCTTATAATATAGACGGTGTTTGGTATATCCCTGCCGGTGTTTTAATACAGTATATCGGCGGCGAAGTTATTAGAGAAAAGGGCAAGGTTACGCTAAAGGTATATAACCGCTCTGCCTCTTTTTTTGAGGGGAAGGATACGGCTGAAACGGACAACGGTGAAATAACTCTTATAGCAAAGGTTTTACGAAAAGACAGGGAGCAGCTTTATGTACCGGTAGATGACATATGCAAAGTATTTAATATGAATTGGAATTACTATACGAAAAATAATTTTATTTCCATAGAAAAAAAGGACGAGTCTATACCCGTTCCTATGCAGCCTTAATGTTGTTTACAAGTTTTCGTACTGCCATTTCATAAGACTTTCTTAAAAAGTGTTTCATATTTCTAACAATTATTGACAGTTTGTATTATAATTGCTAAACTGTTTACAAAATATGTTGTTTTACGCAAATATGCTTGTAAACTTAAATAAATATTTTCATAGTGTAAAAAGGAATGGTTTTATGAATACAAAACTAAAGTTCTTGAACTCAAAACCCGCTATGTTCTTGTTAGCTTTCATTTCAGTAGGGGTTTATATTTATGC
>JAAZGX010000277.1 GCA_012511005.1 Clostridiales bacterium | reverse complement strand
GAAATAGTTGCAATACCAATGCAAAACAACAATATCCCTTTGCTCAACAGTGTTATAAGCGTGCTTGTATTAACATCTTTAGCTATTATTCTGTCATTTACTTCATTAAAAAGTATGCGTCTTAGAAATGCACTTGAGGGTAAACCTCAAGTAGTTGTAACTAACGGCAGACCTGATAATGAGCAATTAAAAAAGTTAAGATTAACGCTTGACGATGTCCTTGCTGCTTTAAGGCAAAAAAACATATTCAGTATCAGTGAGGTAAAATATGCAATACTTGAAACAGACGGCTCGTTAAGCGTAATGCTTAATTCGGAAAGCAGGCAAGTAACGCCTTCGGATTTAAAGCTTAATGTGGCAAAGGCGGAATTAGAGTGTCCTGTTATCATTGACGGCAAAAAGAGCAATCTGTTTTTTAATCAGTGCGGAATGGATAACAGAAAATTCAAAGAGCTTCTAAATGACAATGAATTAAATATAAACACAATTTATTTACTAACAGTTGATAAGTCGGGAAATATGGTGCTTATTGAAAAGGACGATGTGAAATGAAAAGATTTGTAATTGCAATATTTCTTCTTGGTATTGCTATATGTTTGGCTTTTTACGCAGACACAAAAACTAAAAAAATTTGTAACAGCTTAAAGTCCGAGCTTATCGAGCTTCGTGAAATCGTGGATGAAAAAGATGTTAATGAAATAACGAAAAGAATAAATGAAATAGCTGTTAATGCAGAGAGGTACAAAAAAAGCGTCCTTTCTCTTTCGGACCATAATCTGACAAAGGAGATAGAAAAAAATATTAAAGCTGCTCTTGATGAAAGCGATTTAAATGAGCTTAAAAGGTATATAAGCTTCTCCATAGCAGATTGTGAAAACATAATAGATTCATGCTATCCGTATTTTCAGAATATATTCTAATGTATTTATATTGCTTTTTTTCATATTATGTTGTAAAATAAATAAGAGAAAGAGGTGGTATTATGGTATGGATTTGGTTGGCTCTGTTGATTGTATTTATCGTTGTCGAAATAGCTACTGTACAAATTGTTACTATTTGGTTTGCCGCAGGGGCACTCGCATCGCTTATTACATCGCTTTTAACCGAAAATTTAGTTATTCAGGGCGCCGTGTTTTTAACGACCTCGCTGCTTTCTCTTGTATTTACGCGCCCGCTCGTTAAAAAGCTTATGAAAAATGATGTTCAGCCTACAAACGCTGACAGATACATAGGCAAAGAGGGGTTTGTTACAGAGGAAATTAACAACATTCTTGGTACCGGCAGCATAACTGTTTCCGGCGTTACATGGACCGCCCGCTCTTATGAAGACTCTATTATCCCAAAAGACACAAAAGTTGTAATAGAAAAAATCAGCGGCGTCAAGGCAATTGTAAAAATATCAAATATTTAAGCAAGTTAATTATGGAGGTAGAAATATGAACTTTTTTCTTAATTTAATCCCTATACTTCTGCTTGAAGTAAATCCGTTTGTTGCAATAGGTATCTTAGCGCCTATTCTTATTGCTATTCTTTTAATAGTGATTAATGTTAGAATTGTCCCGCAATCAAAGGCATATGTCCTTGAGCGTTTTGGCGCTTATATGTCTACTTGGCAAACGGGCATTCATTTTAAGATACCCTTTGTTGATAGAGTTGCAAAAATTGTTTCCCTTAAAGAGCAGGTTGTAGACTTTCCGCCTCAGCCTGTTATTACAAAAGATAATGTTACAATGCAAATAGATACGGTAGTATTTTTTCAAATAACAGACCCAAAGCTTTTTGCATACGGTGTTGAGTACCCAATTTCCGCTATTGAAAATTTAACGGCTACAACTCTTCGTAATATTATTGGTGACATGGAGCTTGACCATACATTAACATCAAGAGATGTAATAAATGTGAAAATTAGAGCAATTTTAGACGAGGCTACTGACCCTTGGGGCATTAAAGTAAATAGAGTAGAGCTTAAAAATATTTTACCCCCGCGTGAAATTCAAGATGCCATGGAAAAGCAAATGAAAGCAGAGCGTGAGCGCCGCGAGGCTATTTTGCGCGCCGAGGGCGACAAGGCAAGTAATGTTCTTGCGGCAGAGGGTAAAAAAGAGGCGCAAATTCTTACCACGGAAGCAGACAAAACTGCCACTATTTTATGGGCTGAATCTGTCAAAGACGCGAAAATCCGTGAAGCAGAAGGTGAAGCTGAGGCTATTTTATCTATAATGAAAGCGCAAAGTGAAGGAATTGACTATATAAATAAAGCAAAACCGTCTGACGGTTACCTTTCCATGAAAGGACTTGAGGCATTCGCAAAAGCTGCTGACGGCAAGGCGACTAAAATTATTATCCCCTCAGAAATACAGTCGCTTGCGGGTTTAGCTGCTGGCATTAAAGAAATAGCGTCAAGTGAAAAGGAAT
>JAAZGX010000044.1 GCA_012511005.1 Clostridiales bacterium | reverse complement strand
TGCTAAAATCGGGTTAAGCTGCCCGTTTTTATAGATGTGCGGATATGGCGGAACTGGCAGACGCGTTAGATTCAGGTTCTAATCGGGGCAACCCGGTGCAGGTTCAAGTCCTGTTATCCGCACCAAATCATCCACCATCAATTGATAAAACGGTTGATGGTGGGTTTGTTATATGGTAGAATGGCAACGCAGGTTATTTATATAATCTTCGCAATTCAAGTCAAAAAGAAGTCTGTTTATCATGTTAATATAATCATATCGAATTTAACGAGGAGGTTATCATCAAATGAAATTTTACTGTTATGAAACCGAAGCAGAATTTGTGTTTTGCGTAGAAGGCGCAGAGGGAAGAATTTTCGATATACTTAACGCTGACCGATACTGGACAAAAATTGACGAGGGCAAATTTATTAAAAGTTATCCAATGGACACAAGTTGGGACGATGCGTGGTACTTGAACCCTGAATACAAAGAAGCCGTTATAAATAATTTTACAAGGTTGGGGCAATCATGGATTGAGGGAGTATTCGACTGGAAAAACGTCTTGTCATTACTCGCTCGAATGTTTAAAGAAAATGAAATCGAATGGTACATAATTGGCAGCGCAAGCGAAGCTGTGCTTGGCGTTGATATCAATCCTCATGACATTGATATAGCCGTTCATACAAGGGACTTTTACAAAGTTAAAGAATTATCCCGCGAATATGTTATTGAACCGTTGGGTGACAATAAAGGTAATTGGCTGGTACGTTACTTCGGCAAATTATGTGTTGACGGGGCTTCGGTTGACATAGCGGCGGACAATAAATTAAACATTGAAAATAACCGTGAGCATTACGAAAAAGTTTCATGGAACGGGTATGAAGTTTATATTACGCCTTTACGTGAACGGTATGAGGTTGAGATACAGCGTGACAGAAAAGATAGAATAAAAGCTATCGAAGAATATATGAATCGTATAAAATAAGCATTATTAGAGGATGCGCATGGATGAATTTATTATTAAACCTGTAGGGTTTTCAAAATTAGTGTCCTTTGCATGGAGAGCGGTGCCGACAGAGGGGTGTGCAAAAGCGGTGCATCTTTTAACGATTTGTTTTTGGGGTGTGCATTTTATCAATAGGTAGCACCTTTGCCAAATAATCCGCCATTGATTCATATACTTCGAACACACCATGAGCGCCGGAGCCGCGCGCGTGAACTACCCTCTCAGGAATTCGCTCGTGATCAAAATGAGTCACCTTTTCCCTAAAATGAAAATCCTCCATCAGCGTAGGGCCGCGTACACCGGCTTTTAATGTTACCTCATCCTCGGAGAGCTTGAGCCCTTGATTTGTCGTCAAAATCTTATCTTCATTATCTCTGCTGCGAAATATTTCTTGTTGTTCGTTTTTACTGTTTTCATTAAATGTTTTCTGTTCATCGTTCATATATTATCCTTCTTTCGTATACCTTGATTTATCAACTATTATTGGAAATTATCATCCAAATATTCACATTCAAGATATCTTTTAAGCCCAAATCCTTTTGGATTTTCCCTTTAAGCCAATGACGGCAATAGAAAAAGGATTTACTTTTACCGCTAAAAAATACAAGTCTTGTCTTTTGCTTATTTTGTGGTAATATAGGTATAATAAAAAGGGAAAGATAACAGGACTTTTACGCTTTATATTTATAATTTCTATGTTTGAATTTCAATATAAATCAATATGCGGCGCGCGGCGGCGACAGAGTATTCTGTCACCGCCGATTTTCTCGCCCTAATGCATTTTTACTGTTATTAAAAGTCCTCCACGGGGCGGGG
>JAAZGX010000043.1 GCA_012511005.1 Clostridiales bacterium | reverse complement strand
GCATCCTGATACGCAGCATGTGCCCATTCCTCTTGCGACAACAGCCGCGTGAGATGTCATTCCGCCGCGAACGGTGAGAATTCCCTGTGCAACTGCCATACCCTCAATATCTTCAGGAGAAGTTTCGAGACGGACAAGGCAAACTTTTTCGCCCTTGTCTGACCATGCTTTTGCATCCTCTGCTGTAAATACTATTTTACCGAATGCCGCGCCGGGAGATGCCGCAAGTCCTGAGCCTATAGGCTCTGCTTTCTTTAATGCCTCCGGGTCAAACTGCGGGTGAAGCAAAGCGTCAAGCTGTTTCGGGTCAACCCTCATTACAGCCTCTTCTTCGTCTATCATACCCTCGTCAACAAGGTCGACAGCAATTTTAAGAGCGGCGGCAGCCGTTCTTTTGCCGTTTCTTGTTTGAAGCATATAGAGTTTTTCATTCTCAACTGTAAACTCCATGTCCTGCATATCCTTATAGTGACGCTCAAGCTGGTCTGCAATTTTTGCAAACTCGTTATATACCTCAGGCATATCATCTTTAAGCATTGCGATTTGGTTAGGTGTGCGAACACCGGCAACAACATCCTCGCCCTGTGCGTTTATGAGATACTCGCCGAAAAGCTTTTTCTCGCCCGTTGCGGGGTCACGAGTAAAGGCGACGCCCGTTCCGGATTTATTGTTAAGGTTACCATAAACCATAGGCTGAATATTAACTGCCGTACCCCATGAATAAGGAATATTGTTCATACGGCGGTAAACATTTGCGCGTGGGTTGTCCCACGAGCGGAAAACCGCGTTAATAGCTCCCATAAGCTGCTCTTTCGGGTCTGACGGGAAGTCATCTCCGATTTTATCTTTATATTCTGCCTTAAACTGTTCTGCAAGAAGCTTAAAATCACCGGCAGTAAGGTCAGAATCGTCTGTAATACCTTTTTCCTTTTTCATATGGTCGATTAGCTCTTCAAAATACTTTTTGCCAACCTCCATAACAACATCGGAATACATTTGGATAAAGCGACGATATGAATCGTAAACAAATCTTTCAAACTCGGGGTCCGGATTTCCGGCAATAAGTCCGTTTATAACATCCTCATTAAAACCTAAGTTTAATATTGTGTCCATCATACCGGGCATTGAGGCGCGCGAGCCTGAGCGCACTGATACAAGAAGCGGGTTTGAGGGGTCGCCGAATTTCTTGCCGTTTGTCTTTTCAATTTCAACAAGATTTTCGTCAATCTCTGCCATTATATCGTCGGCTATAATCTTGCCGTCATCATAATAACGAGTACAAGCCTCTGTTGTTATTGTAAAGCCAAGCGGAACAGGAAGACCAAGCTTTGCCATTTCGGCAAGGTTAGCACCTTTTCCTCCGAGCAGTTCTCTCATTGAACCGTCACCTTGTGTGAATAAATATACATACTTATGAGCCATTTACATACCTCCTAATATTTTTACAATCCTAATCGCCTGCTATGCGAATTTTTTGTGTTTACAGCTTAAACTGTGATACCCTTACTATATTTCAAGGACATAAAACACCGCATATCATTATAACAGAAACCGATTGCGGTTACAATTGATGTGCGGTAAAAAATGTATTATTATTATCCTTGTTTTTTGTGTAATTATTACAGTTTTTTAGATAATAGCCAAAATATCGTCGGTATTTACCGAATCGCCTTTTTCGGCAAGTATCTGTTTTACTATTCCGTCTTTAGGGGCGACAATGTCATTCTCCATTTTCATAGCCTCAAGTACAAACATAACATCGTCCTTTTTCACCGTATCGCCTATGTTAAGATTTACTGACAGAACAGTGCCCGGCATCGGGGATTTTATAGAAGTGCCGTCTGAATGCTCCTCTTTTTCAATCTTTTTTGTTAAATCAGGCTGCTGTACGCCTTTTTCATGCTCCGCGGCTATTAAAACGGCATCCTCACTGACGCTCAAAACAGCAGCTTGTGTTTCGTTTACCTCAACCTCATACTTCTTTCCGTTAAGAGATACAACATACTTCATCTATTTACATTCCTTTCCGGTATAATACAATTAATTTGTAACAAGCTTTATAGATTTAAAGCTTAGTTTTTGAAGCGGCGTTTTAGTTTTGTGGCTCGTCACAGCCATTATAACTGCCGCCTCCTCGTCTGACACGCCTGAAAGAACGGGTTCTTCTGATAAGCATTTTATGGATTTAAAATCAAGGTTATTTAGGGGCACTCCCGTCTTTTCAGATATAATAGCCATAATTACCGCTGCCGTTTCATCATCAGTATTAATTAGTTTTATATCGCTTTTTTCAGTGTTACGAGAATTTTTTGTGCTGCCGGCGCTGCTTTTTGAAACGCTCTGCTTTTTACGAGTTAAAGCTTTACTAACTTTACTGTATACAAGAAATAGTAATATAAAGAATACAATGGTAATAACAGACTTCCAAATCTCCGGTAAATGCTTTACAATTTCTATAATTTCAGTCATAATACACCTCCCTAAGATTTTACGGGCGCAAACGAGTAGTTGTACACCCTTTTTTCTTTACTGTCACGATAATCAAAAAAGCTCAAAGCCTGTTCTGGGAAAAGTGCATAAGACAAAATATCTTCGGGACTTTTAGCCCTGTCGCCTATCTCCGACTTTATTTTATCATAAGCCGGTGAAAGCCCGTCGGCATATCGCCCGTTTATTTGCGGCTCATTTCCTAAAATGCTTTTTCTGAATTTCTCATCTATTTCTCCGGGCGGAGTGCCGTACTCTCCCTTGAGATAGCTTTTTATCTCATTTGAAACGCTCGAATACCGTTTACCCGTAATGGTATTGGCAACGGCTTGCGCGCCAACCATTTGGCTCATTGGCGTAACGAGCGGCGGGTACCCAAGCTCTTTTCTGACTATAGGCGTTTCCTTTAAGACTTCTTCATATAAATCCATTCTGTTTACAGAAGAAAGCTGTGAAACAAGGTTTGAGAGCATACCGCCGGGAATTTGATAAACGAGCGCTTTCGCATCTGTGGAAAGCACCGTGGGATTTAGTAGTCCCGAATTAAAATCCCTTAAACGAATTTCTTTGAAAAAATCTCCTATTTTATCAAGCGCGCCCCCGTCAAGCGACGCGTCATAACCAAGCTCTAAAAGCGCATATGATAGCGTTTCCGTTGCAGGCTGTGAAGTACCGCCCGAATAAGCGGATATCGCTGTATCAATAATATCTGCCCCTGCTTCAACCGCGGAAAGCAGAGCCATATAACCAAGCCCCGTCGTATTATGAGTATGCACGATAATAGGCAGGTTTACACTTTCCTTTAATGCTTTTACGATATCATAAGCCTCTTTGGGACTTAATATCCCTGCCATATCTTTAAGGCATATAGTGTTTACTCCTATTTCTTTCATTTGCTTTGCTAATTTCACATAGCTTTCAAGGTTATGAATAGGGCTTATCGTATAACAGATTGCACCAGACGCGACGGCGCCGCTTTTAATAGTTTCGTCAACCGCTACTTCGATGTTTTTTATATCATTAAGCGCGTCAAAAATTCTTATTATATCAATACCGTTTTCCACGCTCTTTTTAACGAACATACGAACAATGTCATCAGGGTAATGCTTATATCCTACAAGGTTCTGCCCTCTTAACAGCATTTGCAGCTTCGTATTAGGGCAAGATTTTCTTATTTTTTTAAGCCTTTCCCATGGGTCTTCATTTAAATAACGAAGACACGAGTCAAAAGTCGCTCCGCCCCAACACTCAAGCGAATAATAACCCGCCTTATCAAGCACGGGAAGAATATCTTCAAAATCGCTGAATGGCATACGCGTTGCCACAAGCGATTGATTAGCATCCCTTAACACCGTTTCAGTAAAATTAACTTTCATATCCATTCATCCCTTCCGCAGGGCGGCAGACACAAATTATCGAAAAACTCTACCAACT
>JAAZGX010000276.1 GCA_012511005.1 Clostridiales bacterium | reverse complement strand
GCTCATCGCCATACTTAAACTTCGTATAAGATAATCCAAATCCAAATGGATAAAGCGGCGTTCCCGTAAAATAGCGATATGTCCTGTTTTTCATTGAGTAATCATCAAACGGCATAAGGGCGTTATCGGATGCATATGCCGTAAGAGGCAGTTTGCCGCTCGGTGAATACTGTCCGAAAATAGCCTCTGCAATTGCTTTTCCGCCAAGCTCACCCGGATACCAACACTGGAACACTGCGTTAGCCATTTCGTTTACGGGTGATAGATTAAATAACCCTCCGCTAAATACGGCGGCTATAACTCGTTTTGACACTTTACTTGCCCTTTCAAGAAGACGAAGCTGGCAAGGAGGAAGCTCTATTGTTTCTCTGTCCCCCGCACAGTATGGATTATTAGCATCTCCCTGTTCGCCCTCAAAAGAGGCGTCAAGCCCAAGGCAAACAACAACAGCATCACATTCTTCAGCAACGGAAACGGCGTTATATGAAAGCTCATCATGGTCAATACCAAAAAAGTTACAGCCCGTTGCAAAACGCACATTCTCTTTACCGAGAAGCTCACAAAAACCGTTGTACACAGTAGAGTACTGCGTCGGCAATCCGTTATAGTTTCCGAGTAAAACCTCTTTACTGTCACCATTAGGACCTATTACTGCAACCGTTTTAATTTTATCACGGGACATAGGCAAAAGACCGTCATTTTTAAGAAGCACTATGCTTTGCCTCGTAGCTTCCTCACAAAGTTTCTTGTGTTTTTCACTTGCAACTACAGAATAATCAATCGCGTCATAGCTCGTTTTTTCATCGAACATACCAAGCTTAAAGCGCGCTCTAAGCGTACGCCGCAGCGCTCTGTCAAGGTCATCTTCTGTAATTAAATCCTCCAGATACGCATCTATTAACATATTAAATACAAAGCCGCAGCACAAATCACAGCCGCTTTTAAGCGATTTAGCGGCAGCATGAGTAAAGTTTTCTGCATAGTGATGATAAGCGGAAATATCCTCCATAGCGCCGCAATCAGAAACAAAATGCCCCACAAAACCCCAACGCTTACGCAAAACAGTATCAAGTAAAAACTCATTACAACAACACGGCACGCCGTTTAATGCGTTATATGCACCCATTACAGCTTCAACTTCACCCTCTTTTACACAAGCCTCAAAAGCAGGAAGATATGTTTCCTCTAAATCCTTAACGGACACAACTGAGTTAAAGCCGTGTCTTATACCCTCAGGTCCTGAGTGTGCGGCGAGATGCTTCACACACGCCGCGGCTTTCATATGCACACCGTCACCCTCTTGAAGTCCTTTAATATAAGAGATGGCAAGGCGCGCAGTAAGATACGGGTCCTCTCCGTATGTTTCTTGCCCCCTGCCCCAGCGCGGGTCACGAAATATATTAATATTAGGGCTCCAGAATGTCAGACCATAATATCTGTCCGTCTTGCCCTCACGCTTTGCCTTGTTGTACTTCGCCCTTGCTTCGTGAGATATGGCGCGGGCAATTTCTAAAAGGAGTTCCTCATTCCACATGGCAGCGAGCCCTATCGCTTGCGGGAATACCGTTGCCGTCCCCGCTCTTGCCACGCCGTGGAGCGCCTCATTCCACCAATTATACCTATCTACACCGAGCCTTGAAACCGCGGCGGCGCCGTCAGTAAGCTGTGAAACTTTTTCTTCTATGGTCATCTGTGAAATAAGCGCGTCTATGCGCTTTTCAAGTGATAATGTTTCGTCCCTATAACTTTTCATATTACACCTCACAGTTTTATTATCGTATCATTATCAGAGAATTCCCCTGCCTTGCCGACGCTTCTTAAAAGCACATCAGCTAAGTCTGTTATATTATCATTTTTTATTATTCTTTTCTCAGCGATTTTTATTATAGGCTTAAATCTTTTAAGCCCCTTTATTATAAGCTCCCCTTTTGGGTTGCCCTCTTTATACGGCATATCGCCGGCAAAAATGCTTACACCAATTTCTGCCGCAACATCTAAAAGTTTTTCGCCTTGCAGCTCTTTCGGTACCTTTATAAATAAGAGCCTGCCCGTACTTTTTAGTGTCATCTTATTAATAACTTTCCCCGCTGCAGCTTTAATGCCCTTTCCCGAAAGCGCACGGTTTATTTTATACTGTATCATTGAATGAAATCTCTTGTCTAAATATTCTCTTGGTGAAAGTCCGCCTAAATCCCAATCAAAAGACGGAATATCTTTCGACTCGATTTTCACATGCCTATCCTCAGCAATTTCAATCTTGCGGTATTTTCCGGGACTGCCCACAAGCGCGCTTGTGCAAACATCGTAAAACTTCTTGCCGTTTTTATTTATGTACTCATTAACACTTTGAATATGCATATGCCCCGTAAAGACAAGATTTATGCCCCATTCCGGAAAAACCTCAGCAACGGTTCGCCAGTTTTTTAACTTTGCATCTCCCACAAGGTCAAAAATAGGCACGGACGGAATAATCGGATAATGGTTCATAGCGAACATAAAACAGTTATCATCTTTCGCCTTTTTTGCCTGCTTTTCTATCCATTTCATAAGATTTTCATCAATACTTCCTTTTTCCTTTTCGCTTTGCCCGTCACAGTTTATTGCAAGTAAGCGAACGCCTTTTGAAATCTCTGCGACATATGAGAGGCTTTTTTCATCAAATAGAGTGGCATCACTATAACCAAAGTCATGGTACAGCTCATAAAGCTCAGAACGGCTCGTTCCCTCAACGGGAACAAAGCCGTCATTTTTATACCCTCTTGGGCTGTCATTAAAATCATGCCGCGCCGTTATAACATAAACTTTCTTGCCGGCGTCACGCAGTTTATAAAGCTCTTTGATAAAGCCTTTATGGCTTTCCTTTTCGCCGTTTTTCGTTAGGTCGCCGGCTATTAAAACTATATCTGCATCGCTGTCATTCGCAATTTCACGAAACACAGCTTTTACTATGTTAGCATTTTCGGCAAGACACATCTGCTCGCCTTTCATATATTCATCGTACTCCTTGCCCGAAGCGCCAAGCGACGGCTCAAAGTAATGTGTATCAGTTACGAGATAAAAATTTAACGATTTCACAAAAAAACCTCCGCCTCAATCTTCCTTTCAATTATAAATATTTTGGTAGTATAAGTCAATAAAAGTGCAGAATTAATCATTTGAATACTCAATTATATCTTTTTCTTCACATTTAAGCATAAAATAAATACGCGCCGAAATGAACGGTTATTATTACTATGCTGTTAGGCTTTCTTCTTTGCTATTAGAAATAGTTGTAAAAAATATCTAATATAAATAAAACAAAACTGCACCAAAACCTTACCTTGGTGCAGTCTTTATTCTTAAATTTGCTTCTTTGGCAAAGCCTTACTAAAATCAGACTAACTCCGTCTGCGCCAAGCCAAAGCTTACGGACAGCGCTCTATCTATCCGCGACATATCGCCGTTTCCAAGCGTTCCCTTTCTTTCTTTTAGCCTTTGCTTATCTAATGTCCTAACCTGTTCAAGCAGAACAATAGAGTTTTTTGAAAGTCCGCAATTATCTGCGTTGACGCTTATATGGGTCGGGAGGTTCGTCTTAAACCTTTGGCTTGTAATCGCCGCGGCTATAACCGTCGGGCTGTATTTATTTCCTACATCGTTCTGAACAATAAGTACAGGACGGATACCGCCTTGCTCCGAGCCAATAACGGGACTGAGGTCTGCGTAATAAATCTCTCCCCGTTTTATTGTCATGGTATCACTCTCCGAAAATTAACTTTACATTTATATATTTACCTTCTTTGTGTAAAATTAAACATCAATTCAGGAAAAATTTATCCTGACTGTTATTATTATATTCGGACAAGTGATATTTGATAAAATTTAATCCATATAGTTTATATCTTTTTCAAT
>JAAZGX010000275.1 GCA_012511005.1 Clostridiales bacterium | reverse complement strand
TCTTTGGAGTGCTGACAAAAATCCCGAGTATTTTTGGGCAGATGGTCCCTCTTTTAATCTTACGGATAAAGCGGTTTTACACTTTGACAACGTCAATGTAACTTTGTGTGCAGTGGATAGTAATAAAAACACAGATATAACAGAAAAATTGACAAATAAACGCTTTGATACACTAATACGCGCTATCGCAGAGGATACAAGGGCATTAAACAGCAAAGAGTTTTACACACCGAAAGAGCCGCCTATTTTAGTTATATCGTTAATTGATAAAACCGTAAATGACAGTAAACTTCATCAATTCCCTTATATAATACAAACACATTACAACTTTTATATATATCAATCAATGGAGAAAACAATTGCTTATTTAAACTTTTTAGGCGTATACGATGTGTTAAATGAAAAATCTGAAATAGTTCAAATTGAGCTTTTTGATTGTAAAAACAAAGATTATTACACTCAAATTCAAACTACTCTAATTCGTCATCAGTCTTATGACACCAGATTAAAATTACGATATACAAGTACGATTGATTTAGGAATAGATTTTACTGCTCCTTATAAAACTATTACTAATAAAGACGATATAGCAAAAATAAGAAAGAAGCTGTATCCAAATTATTTAGCAATAACCGAAGAGATAAACCTTGCAAAAGTAAATTATAGGGACAGCATTGCATTTTTCGTTGTAAAAGATTAAAACAAGTTTTAAGGCTGTAACATCCTTGACCGCAAAATTGTGGTAAAGCGTAAATATGTATTTCTTTAAATCATTTTTATATTCAGTTTTAAGGCATTCAGTTATATTTAATTCGTAAGTTTATATTTACTGCCTGTATCTTGTGTTATATCCCCTGTTTTCGCTTGGGCGAAGCTCGTTTGGATAGTGTATGTCCGATTGGATATCAATAACGATTTTTTGAACTTTATTAAACAGCTCATAAGAATTTTCAATATCAAGTATTGCGGGCGCACCTTTGTTTTTTGAAGACGCTGTCTCGCCGCCTGTATTTATTTGTATATCGCCGACACCGAGCATTCTGTCTATAACGCCGACATGTAAGTCAACGCTGTTTATTTCCGTATAATAAATATTACGGAAGCTATAACCCACCGTTCCACCTCTTATGATAATCCTTTTGTCCGTTACCGCATATTCCGTATTTCTCCACTGCCTGTTGGCGCTTAGCACATTAAAAAGCCACATCCAAACGGGCATAAGGTGAAGCGCGAAAAAGGGAATAATGAAAAACAGCATGCTTTTCATAGCTCCCGTAGAAATCATGTTACCGATAAAAAAAGCGTCAAAGGAAAACCAAATAAGCGCAATTGGCATCATAACCACACTTTTATTTATTACAAATGCATTCTTTTTCGGCTTGCCGCTCCATAAAAGCTGCTCGCCCTCAAGGAGAAGTCCCTTTATATCCGCCATTTCTTGTGTATAACCCGCGTCATATTTGTCATACCTCATAATTATTACCCCTTAAAAATTAAATTAATTTTTCGTGTAAATTTTCTTTCTCTGCGGTTGATTTATTTAGCACAGTCAAAGCGTTTCTAAAAAGAATGTCTTTTACCATTATTTCGTCAATACCCGTTGATAAAAGCGCGCCAATATATGAATGATATAAAAACCACGGCGCGTCAACACCGAAAACAATTCGCTTTGAAGCTTTGACTCTAAAGACTTCTCAAGCCTTGCGGGTATGCCTTTAATATGCGTGACTATAATGGCTTTTGTGTGTTTTGTTATTCTATTCTCAATATCTTTAGTGTTAGCTTTTGCCTAAAGCAAGATTTTCTATCATTTGATAATCTTCTATTGTAATATCTTTGTCCGCTTCGTCAAGGTTTGCGGCTAAGTAGAATACACCTTCAAATTCATCGTGACCGCTGATAGCTTTATTTGCTAAGAATAAATCTGCTGAATCAATAATAGAATCACCGTTTAGGTCGCCCTTTACTAACAGCGTCAACTTATCTAATGCGGCGCCCTCAAAAACAAGGCGCACCTCGCTGCCCGTGCCAACGGGCATACTGCCCGAAAGCTCCGATATACCGTTAAAAACTTTTACATTTCTACTCATATTAAACTGTGCGGATAAATTGTAAGCCGTAAGTGCGCCCTTTGGTGAAATGACGGCTCTGTTTTTATTATCAAATGTTAAGAACGAATTCGTATCAAGCTGTAATTTATGATTGTTTATTAATACACAGTTAATATTGTTATTTATTGAATAATTATGTGCTTCACTGTTTTCATAGCAAAATATACGCAAGTCATAGGCTTTAGGGATAGCTCCGGCGCCTAAAAATTCAACACTGTCAGGAATAATGATGCTCCTTAACGAAGTACAATTAGTAAATGCACTGTTTTTAATCTCCTTAATACTATCTGGTATTATAATATCAACAAGCCCCCTGCAATCTGCAAATACCCGTTCATCAAGACTTTCAATCCCTCTTCCGATATTTACATTTTCAAGTGAAACACAGTTAGAAAAAGCGCTCATTTCTATACTTGTTACAGTGTCAGGAATTGTAAGGTTTTTTAACTGACTGCAATTATAAAAAGCGTTGATTCCAATGCTTGTGACATTTTCGGGGAATACAATAGATGTAAGGGATTCACAAAAACTAAACACACTGTTTTCTATCCTTGTAATACTGTCGGGGATTATTATGCGCGTGAGCATACGGCAATTTGAAAATGCCATTTCAGATACATAAAGCGTTCCTTCTTTTATGGCATACACACCGCTAACCTCGTTCGGATTTGATGAAATTAAGTACCTTCCAATATATAAAACACCGTCTTCCCAGTTTGACGCATCGTCAAAATAGGCTGTATCATGAAACACCATATAACCGATACTTGATACATTATTTGAAATAGTAATTTCCTCAAGGGATGCACAACTGTTAAATGCATAATCTCCAATGCTCGTAACGCTACCGGGTATATCTATACTTATAATAGAAGAACAATCATAAAATGCATGCTTTTCAATTCTCGTAACATTTTCTGAAATCGTTATGCCAAGAAGCGCCGTGCAACCATAAAACATTCCGCGTTCGATAATTGTTACACTGTCCGGTATTAGAATGCCAAGAAGTGAAGTACAATAAGAAAAAGCCTCCTCCCCTATGCTTGTAACACTGCTTGGTATAACAATGCTTTCAAGAGAAGAGCATCCGGAAAACGCATTATCGCCTATACTTTCAACATTATTTCCAATCGCAACATCTTCTAATAAATCGCAGGAGTCAAATGCGGACTTGCCGATACTCGTTACTGCGTTTGGGATTGTGATTGCCGCAAGAGTCTCACAATTGGCGAAAACTTTATCTTCAATTCTTGTGATATAATTAGAAATAGTAATGCTTTCAAGGGATGCGCACCCATTAAATGCTCCCTCACCAATACTCGTTACACTATCGGGAATAACGATGCTTTCAAGTGAAAGGCATTCGGAAAACGCCCAATCTCCAATACTCGTTACGCTTTCGGGGATTGTGACACTGAAAAGTGAAGCACAATTGAAAAAGGCACATTCCCCTATACTCTCTACATTTTCCGGTATTGTTATATCTGTCAGTGACGCGCATTCAAAAAACGAAAAATCGCCAATCCGCGTCACGCCATCCGGCATAGTGATGTCAACAAGTGATGTGCAAAAAACAAACACAAAATCCCCAATACTTGTAACACTATCGGGTATAGTGATACTCTCAAGTTCGGCGCATCCAAAAAAGCTCTCATCTCCTATACTTGTAACGGGCAATCCCTCAATTGTTGAAGGGATGACTAAATTACCGCTCGCTTCCTCGTCGCATTTTGTTATCATTATTTCCGTATCATTATTTATTTTTTCGTACTGGAGTACATCAGCCCAATTCACAGCAAAGCCTATAACCCCTGACATAGGAATATACATTGCCATAAGTGCTATTACAATGAGAACAGATATATATTTTTTAAGCATAATTTTCACCCTTTTAATTG
>JAAZGX010000274.1 GCA_012511005.1 Clostridiales bacterium | reverse complement strand
CCTGCTTTAATTGCAATCTCCGTTTTAACGGGAGCCTTAACGGGTACCGTGCTTTATTATACCATTCCCTTTCTGCAAAAACAATGCGCTCACATTATTAACAATAAAAACCAATCGGAAATATAAACCGAAGTAAGAAAAGAGGTAACATAAATGAAGGAAAAGGCGGTTCGCGTCTTATCCCCTGTTTCAAGGTCAAAAAGAGGCATAAGTGTTTCGCACCATAAGAACACAGCAAACTGCGAGCCTGTGCACATGACCGATGTTAAAACAGTTTTTCTGCCTATGCTGCAACACATAGGCGCGCCTTGCACTCCAACAGTATCTGTCGGTGATGAGGTAAGTATCGGTCAGATAGTAGGCGACAGTGACGAATATCTATCCGTCCCCGTTCACGCGAGCATTTCCGGAAAAGTGAAATCTATCGGAGTAATTAAAACAGCTCAGGGCAAGCCCGTAGAGGCGGTCACTATTGAGTCTGACGATAAAATGCGTTTGTATGACGGACTTTGCCCGCCTGAAATTTCTAATAAAAAGGATTTCCTGAAAGCCGTCAGAAATTCGGGGCTTTCGGGTCTTGGCGGAGCAGGTTTTCCAACTCACGCAAAGTTAAACACTCCGTCCGGCAAAAAAGTTGACACCTTGATTATAAACGGTGCTGAATGCGAGCCTTACATAACTATTGATTACCGCGAGTTTATTGATAAATCGGACGATGTTATAGAAGGCACAAAGCTATTAATGCACTACCTTGAAATTGAAAACGCAGTGATAGCTATTGAGGATAATAAGCCGGCGGCCATTACAAAAATGAGCGAATTAACTGCAAACGAGCCGAACATAAAGGTTATGGCGCTAAAGTCCGTGTATCCGCAAGGCGCTGAGAAAATGATGATTTACTCTGCAACGGGCAGACGCGTTCCCGTTGGCAAATTTCCGGCAGATGTCGGTTGCATGGTCGTCAATGTTTCAACCGTATCATTTATTAACAGATATATTAAAACAGGCAAACCTCTTGTCAGCCGCTCTATAACGGTTGACGGCTCTGCCGTAAAAACTCCGCAAAATATAAGAGTTCCGATAGGTATCAGCATTAATGAAGCTGTTGATTTTTGCGGCGGTTTCAAAGAAGAGCCGTATAAAATAATAACGGGCGGCCCTCTTATGGGCATATCCCTTATTGATACTGACGCGCCTATACTTAAAACATACAGTGCTATTTTGGCATTTACCAAAAAAACACACAAAATAAAAACAGAACATGACTGTATCCGCTGTAAACGGTGCGCCGCTGTGTGTCCTATGCACCTTGTGCCAACTGATATAGAGCGCTATGCGATAGTGCGCGACGCCGAAAAGCTAATAGAAAGCAGCGCCGAAGCTTGTATACAGTGCGGCAGTTGTGCTTATGTGTGTCCGTCGGGCATCCCGCTCGTTCAATACTTAATGCTCGCAAAAGATATTATTCGAGAGGCAGGTGCTAAAAATGGGTGAAAAAGCAAGAACAGCGGCTCTTAAAGAGCAAAATAAAGAGCCTATGCATTTACCTACTGTCAGTGCATCACCGCATATTCGCTCACGAGATACGACAACGGGTATTATGCTTGATGTTATCGTGGCACTTATTCCTTCACTTATAGCTTCCGCCGCCCTTTTCGGCGCGCGAGCGTTAGCCGTTACGGGCATTGCCGTTTTAAGCTGCCTTGTATTTGAATACATTTCAAGAAAAGTAATGAAACGCGGTAATACATTAAGCGACCTTAGCGCTGTTGTAACGGGTATTTTGCTTGCATTTAACCTGCCGTCCACAATCCCGTTTTGGATGGTTATAATAGGGTCATTTATCGCAATCGTTATAGTTAAACAATTTTTCGGCGGCATCGGTCACAACTTCGTAAATCCCGCTTTAATGGGGAGAATTATACTGATGACTTCATTCCCTACGGCGATGACGACATGGACGGGCAGTTTTATTCGCGCCGGTGCAGACGCCGTAACTTCCGCTACTCCTTTAGCCTCTCTTTCCGAAATATTTGTAAAAGGCGATTTTTCGGATGCGGCTTTTACCGTTTTACCCTCGAACATTAATTTATTTTTCGGTCAAACGGGAGGCTCGCTCGGAGAGACTTGCTCTGTGGCAATACTTCTTGGTATGATTTATCTGATTGCGCGCCGCGTCATTTCTCCCATTATCCCCTTTACTTACATAGGCTCTGTGGCAATTATTATGCTAATTGCGGGAGGCGGCAGCATCAATTTCCTTACTGCTGAAGTTTTAAGCGGCGGTCTTCTTCTTGGCGCCGTATTTATGGCAACAGACTATACCACCTCGCCCACAAACCCAAAAGGAAAATTCATTTATGCCATAGGCTGCGGTATAATAACCTCGATTATAAGGCTTTACGGTAATCTTCCTGAGGGAGTATCTTTTGCAATAATCTTGATGAATATTTTAACGCCTCTAATTGATTATGCAACGAAACCCAAACCATTTGGATATGTAAAAAAAGAAAAGGAGGCAGTAAAATGAAATCTCCTTTTGTTAAAGAATATTTATTACCCGCCCTGTCACTTTTCTCTATTTGTCTTGTTTGCTCCGTTCTTTTAGCGTTTACAAACGGAGCGACAAAGGAAAAAATCTCAGAACGGCAAAAGGACGCCGAAAGCAAATCCATAGCCTCTGCCGTGCGGGACGCCGCCGCGTTTTCAGACGCTTTTACAATAAGCGTTGATGATAATGAGTACATATATTATGAGGCTTTTTCAAAAGACGAAAGCATAAAAGCTTATGTATTTATAACATCCTCTAAAGGATACGGCGGTGAAGTAAAAGTCGTTACGGGTATAGGCAGCGACGGGCTTTGCACAGGCGTCGTTCCGATTATGTTAAACGAAACACCGGGGCTTGGAATGAAAGCGGGCGATGAAAGCTTTCTTAAACAGTATTTAGGAAAAGCTGAAAAAGTAGGTGTTAAAAAAGGCAATCCCGAAGGAAATGAAATTTCGGCAATAAGCGGTGCTACTATAACTTCAGATGCCGTTACAGATGCCGTAAACACCGCATTTAAGGTTTATAACGCTATTAAGGAGGCGAACACAAATGGCTAAAAAGACATCCCTTTTTAAGGAGTTTTCAAAGGGGCTGATAATTGAAAACCCCGTGCTTCGCCTTGTGCTTGGCACATGTCCCACTCTTGCGGTATCTACCTCAATGATAAACTCAATCGGTATGGGAATTTCAGCTACTCTTGTACTTTTATTCTCAAATATTGCAGTATCGGCTTTAAGAAAGGTAATACCTCAAAAAATCAGAATACCTGCTTATGTCGTTATAATAGCATCATTCGTTACTATAGTTCAGCTAATTGTTAAGGCGTTCGTGCCCGCTATTGATGAGGCTTTAGGTATATTTCTACCTCTCATTGTAGTAAACTGCATAATTTTAGGCAGAGCGGAAGCTTTCGCCGGTAAAAATACTGTTTTAGCAAGTGCTGCGGACGGTCTTGGTATGGGCATTGGCTTTACTGCCGCCTTGTTTTTAATGGCTACATTTAGAGAGCTTTTAGGTAACGGAACCGTCTTTTCAGGCGCACAGGGACTTCTTGCCCTTTTCGGAGAAAATGCTTTAGGGGGCTTTAACGGTATTGATGTATTTTCATTTTTGCCAAATTCTTTCGAGCCTATGGTAATTTTCATTCTTCCCGCCGGCGGATTTTTTGTGTTCGGAATACTTATAGCAATAGCTAACCGCCTTGGCAACAAAACAGGTCAAGAAAGGGAAGACTTTGACGGTTGCGCAAATTGTCCGTTAGCGCAAAACTGTTCATCTGTACAAGAGCAAGAGCGTGAGGAGGTAAAAGCATGACTACTATGCTCGTTATATTGCTGACTGCAATTCTTACGGAAAACTTCGTATTAACTAAATTTTTAGGGATTTGCCCGTTCCTTGGCGTATCAAAAAAACTGAATACCGCCGTCGGAATGAGCGTAGCTGTAATTTTTGTTATGGCATTGTCTGTTGCGGTATGTTATCCGATTAACACATATCTTGAAAAAAAGGACCTTGCCTTTTTACAAACAATTATATTTATTCTCGTAATAGCCGCACTCGTTCAATTAGTTGAAATAATACTTAAAAAGTATGTAAAATCCCTTTATAAGGCGCTTGGCATTTATTTGCCGCTTATTACAACGAATTGTGCTGTACTTGGTGTCGTTTTGCTTAACATTGACAAAGAGTTTACATTCTTACAGTCTATGGTAAACGCCGTCGGTGCAGGCGCAGGCTTTCTTGTCGCGATGGTTATGTTCGCCGGAGTGCGTGACAGGCTCGAAAGCGCCGACATTCCGAAATTCTTAAAAGGGCTGCCTATAACCCTTATATCCGCTTCGCTTACTTCCGTCTCTTTTCTTGGTTTTGCCGGAGTTGTTGAAGCTATTTTTGAGAGGTGATTTTTAATGAATGAAATTTTAATCGCCGCAGGAACCGTCTCCGGACTCGGTCTGCTTTTAGGGCTTGGGCTTTCTATTGCCGCAAAAATCTTTGCCGTCCCCGTTGATGAAACAGCGGAAAGTATTATCGACATATTGCCCGGCGCCAACTGCGGTTTTTGCGGTTATTCCGGCTGCTCTGATTATGCATATGCCTTGTCCTCAGGCAGTACCGATAAAACGAATTTATGTAATCCCGGCGGGAACGAAACAGCAAATAAAATTGCCGATATACTCGGCGTAGGCGCAGAAAAAATAATTCCCACAACGGCATTCGTACACTGTAACGGGAATAGAACTAATGCCAAAACAAAAATGCTTTATAACGGTGTAAGAAGCTGTCAAATGGCAAGTCAGCTTTTCGGCGGCAATAAAGAATGTGAATACGGCTGTCTCGGTCTTGGGGATTGTGTTGCCGCATGTGAATATGAGGCTATAAACATTGTAGACGGCATCGCTCAGATAAGTCCGCTTCACTGCCGAAGCTGCAAAGCCTGTATAACAGCATGCCCTAAAAACCTTATTTCCCTTATCCCGCTTGGCGTTAACAAAGCCGCCGTGCTTTGTATGAATCACGAAAAAGGCGGTCTTGCTAAAAAACAGTGCGCCGTCGCCTGCATAGGCTGTAAAAGATGTGAAAAGGTTTGCGAAACCGGCGCTATTAAGGTAACGGACTTTTTGGCAAGAGTAGATACTGATTTGTGTAACGGCTGCGGCGAATGCGCAAATGTCTGCCCTGCGTCGTGTATTGAAATGCTGACTCCCGGAATAGACAGTATCGGCAAAAAAGCGGCTGTCGTTAATTCATAAAACTTAATAATGGGTCGTAAGTTTCCTTTCAAGTTCTTATCTTATTCTAAATACATAAAATTTAATATACCATTTTAAGAAGGGAAGTGTGCAAATGAAGCCTTTAATTTTATCAATAGACTGCGGGACGCAAAGTCTAAGGGCAATCTTATTTGACAAAAAGGGAGACATTCATGCGATTGAAAAAATCGTTTTCGACCCTCCTTATTACAGTGACTGTGTAGGCTGGGCAGAGCAAGATGCAGACATGTACTACGACACGCTTTGTGCCGCTGTAAAAGGTCTGTACGAAAAAAGTTCGGAGCTTTTTCCAAATATAAAAGCAGTTGCTATTGCAACACAGCGTGACAGTATCGTGTTTCTTGATAAGGACAACAAGCCTTTAAGGCGCTCTATACTTTGGCTTGACCATCGTGAGGCAGATTTGCGCATTTCCGATGTATTCAGCAAAAGCATTATCGCCTCTTTGCCATACTCTACAATAAAGCAAACCATTGAAAAAGGAATACGGCGCTCACGCGCCCAATGGGTACGCCAAAATGAGCCGGAAATATGGGAGAAAACCGCTAAATATGTGTTGCTTTCATGTTATCTTAATCTAAAGCTTACGGGTAATATATCGGACTCAGTCGCATCACAAATCGGGTATGTGCCTTTTAGTGCAAAAAGGTTTGATTGGCATAAAACAGACGGTAACACCTTTTACCGTGTATTCGGTGTTTCAAAATCGCAAATGCCAAAACTTGTGTCTCCCGGAGGGTTGCTTGGCAACATTACCCCCCTTGCCGCAGAGGAAACAGGAATTCCTTGCGGTATCCCCGTTGTTGCGGCAGCATCTGACAAGGGCTGTGAAACATTGGGAAACGGCTGTTTAACTGAAGATACTGCCTCCGTCAGCTTCGGCACTACCGCAACCGTAGAAATTACAACAAAGAAGCGTATAGAATTACACCGCCTTGTCGCTCCTTTTCCGGCGGCGCTTGAAGGGTTTTATAATCCTGAGTACGAGGTTTTCAGAGGTTATTGGCTCATAAGCTGGTTTAAAAAGGAATTTGCCTCACATGAGGTGGCACAGGCAAAGCTTACGGGCGGCAGTGCGGAGGATTTACTGAATAAAGGGCTTTCCAAAATACCGGTAGGCTCCGGCGGTCTTATTATACAACCGTATTGGAGTCCTGAATTAATGCTTAAAAACGCGCGAGGCGCCGTTATAGGCTTTAATGACTCGCATACGCGAATACATATTTACCGCGCCATAATTGAGGGAATTAATTTCGCGCTTATGGACGGTATTGAGCGTATTGAAAATAAAAGTAAAACGCCTATTACAAGCGTTGTTGTGGCAGGCGGCGGCTCACAAAGCAGTGAAATCTGTCAAATCACCGCCGATATGTTCGGGCGACCCGTATACCGTGTACAAACTCACGAAACATCCGGACTTGGTGCCGCTATTTTAGGATTTGTAGGCATAGGTGAATACAAAACAGTACATGACGCTGTCACAAATATGGTGCGGCATAGGGACGCTTTTATGCCCGACACGAAAAATCATCATATATATCAGCGGCTTTATGAGGAGGTATATAAAAATATGTACCCCGCCCTTAAAGGCTTATATAAAAACAGTAACGAAATATTTAAGGAAGCGGACATTTAACCCTCTTTTATAAATACAATAATTAAAAACACGCACAGGAAAAAATACTTTCCCGTGCGTGTTTTTTATGCTTCCTAGAACATCAGTATGCTTTCCATTTCAAGTCCCGGTCTATATTGATTAAAAACAATTTTTATCGCCTTAACTTCAACCGGGCGCACCTTAATTATCTTTTTATAACCTATTATGCCGCCCTTGTAAAGCTTTTTCCACTTGCCGTTTCCATAGTCGGCATAAACCGTATATTCCTCAGCATGCTGACCGTTTTTTATATGCTCCATCAAAACAAGCTTATCGAACATATCAACTTCACTGAGCGTTATCGTTACAGCAGGATTTTTATCGTCCTCTTTTGGTTTCCATGTCTTATTTTTATCATCCAAAAACAAGTTTTCTGCACTATATTCCTGTGATAGCTCGCTGCTCGCCTTTATCTCTCCTATAGATGACACTTGATAAGCAAACATTTTATTAAGGTCATAACCAAATGCTCTTAGTATTTGTGTTTCCATTTCGGCAAATTTGCCATTTTTCATCGGCGGTACATTGAGCATAAAACAAAAGTTGCTGCCAACCGTTTCGTAATAAAGTCTTAAAAGCTTATCCTTCGTTTTCGCCGTATATTCATCAGATTTATGGTAATACCAGCCGTCCCTCATGGAAACGCACACCTCTGCGGGATACCATATAAACTCACTGTCATTTTTTATGGCTTTTCTGCCGCCAATGTCAAGCTCCATTGTATCCGCTTTCTTATCTTTCCCTTTACCGTCTTGCTTCCCGCGGTTAATAGCCTCATATATGCTGTAACGATTAGGTATAACGCTCCATTCGTTTTTGCGGCAAACACCCCACTCGTTGCCGTTCCAGCGCACATCAGGTCCGCATAAGGCGATAACAGCCTGCGGCTGCAGTTTTCTTACTAATTCATAGTACCCTTCAAAGTCATATTCTTGCTCATAGCCGCCTTTAATTGGCTCTGCAACTCCGTCAAAGCGCACATAAAATATATCTCCATAATTCGTCAAAAGCTCTGACAAAAGTGACTTAAAATATGTATTATAAGCCTCCCCCGTGCCGTATGTTTTCTCATGACGGTCGAGCGGTGTAATATATATACCGAATTTAAGCCCTTGATTTTGACACTCTTCTGAAACGAGCTTTACAATATCTCTTTCTTCAACTTCCCAATTTACAGCGTTTTTCACGCAATAATCCGTAAACTG
>JAAZGX010000273.1 GCA_012511005.1 Clostridiales bacterium | reverse complement strand
GGTGAGTTTGAGGCTTATGTAGAGAAAATTATAAAAGTATGCAATAAACATAAAAAAGGCATAGGCAACCATTTTTCGGGAAATGTTGAAAAACAAATCCAATGGGCGAAAAAGGGCATGAATATTGTTATATGGAGTTCTGATATCAGCGTATTTGTAAAAACGATTACGGATGATTTTAACCGTGTTAAACAGGAATTAGGAGAATATACGGAAATTGAGTCTGTTGAAGTAACCTTATGATAAAATTGCAAGCTGCAATTTTTCCTGCTCCTATCAACCCCCGGTTGATAGGAGCTTTGTCTGTTAAACGAACACTATCTTTCAAAAGACAGCAACGCGTAATACAATATTTTTAGTATCCGGGTACACAAAAGAAAAAGGAGCGATTCAGTATGATTGATAAAGCACAGACAGGAAAGAAAATAGCGATTTTTCGTAAAAGGCAAGGTATGTCACAGTCCGATTTGGCGGAAAAGCTCGGTGTCTCAACACAGGCGGTCAGTAAATGGGAATGCGCTCAGAGTCTGCCCGACACGGAGCTTCTCACTGAGCTTTCAGACTGGTTAAAGCATTGTGAAAACTGCGGTTATATAAAAACAGAATGTGAAAAGCTCTATGACGAGCTTCCAGCACCAAATACAAACATATTCCCGTTTCCGAACGCAGTCATGCAGTGGATGTGTTCATATGTCTGCGTATCTACAAAATAACTGCTGCCCCGGTCCGCGCGCTTGCTGATAAAATCTACGACCTGTGAGCAGCAGCGTTTTTCATATCCGTCTTCCTAACAAAATCCCTCTTTATATTGCAGATAAAACGCCGTCTTCTATATTTATCCGCTTTTTACAGTATGACGCGATTCTTTCACTGTGTGTAACAATCAATACTGTTTTTCCGGTATCATTCACTTCTTTAAGACACTCTATTATATCTGTTCCCGTTTTTGAATCAAGCGCTCCCGTGGGTTCGTCAGCAAGAATAATATCCGGTTCATTTATAAGCGCCCTCGCTATCGCCACACGCTGCCTTTGTCCTCCGGAAAGCTCATTAACCATGCTCTTTCTTAATTTTGCAATACCTAACCGTTCAAGGGTTTCCTTAACACGGGAGGCAGTATCATACTTATACTTCTTACTGAACACCAAAGGTATTAAAACATTATCAAATACCGTTCTGTTGTTAATAAGCGCATACTCCTGGAATATATATCCAAACTTTGCATTTCTAAGTTTTGCAAGAGCTTTTGGCGACGCGCCGGAGATGTCCTCTCCCTCAAGATAATACTTCCCGTCGGTTGGGCTGTCTACACAGCCTATTATGTTGAGGAGCGTGCTTTTTCCTGCGCCTGAGGTTCCGCATATCGCAATCATATCTCCTTTTACCGCCTCAAAAGACAGGTCCTTTAACGCAAATACACTGTTTTCTTTGCCTTCATTATATATTTTATTTATATGCCGGAGTTTAATTATCGAGTTCATATGGCTCATACTCCCGTCTTAAAAAGCTTTGCAGGCTCTGTATATTTTAGTTTCCTATAAAGCGGCAGGCTTGTTATTAAAGAAACGGCTGCGGCGAACACAAACGCGCCTACACTGTATTTCATTGAAAAAACAACATCTCCTATAAAATTCATCTTTACTGCCGATACGAAGATACACAACGCTCCCGCCACAGGCAAGGCACAAATTATAAAAGCGCGTATAAAAAGTATTTTTGTAAATCCCGTTAAAGTCAGCCCCGATAAATAATATATTGCAAAAGCCTTTTCATTCAGGCGCAGTGTATACAAATTATTAATGCTTATACCGAGAACGCTGATGATAAGTATTATGAGTGCAAATACACCATAGTACCTAACAATATTATCTTTCTCCTGATATGAGTTTTCTACAATATCCTTGACCGCCATAAATTCACCGACTGATTCATATGTATGATTTAGCTGTTCACAGCTAAATCCCTGTGTATTATATATAAACCCTCCGCTTCCGCCATAGCGTGTAGAATACAGCGGCTCATTTCCATTTTCATCAGAAAGCCCGGAAGTGAAAAATGTCATATCCGGCAGCTTAAACATACTCTCTAAGCTGTTTCCGCTTCCTTTCGTAGAGGTTGACAGCATTTGTTCATTCTTAGCTAAAATACCTACTACTTCAAGCTTAATACTTTGCCTTTGTTTACCGTAAAAGACCTCAACGGTATCGCCTACTGAATACAAAGCGGCTAAATCGGCGCTGATAACAGCTTCATTTACAGCTTTGTCTTTTAAACGCCTGCCTTTATTCAAATCATACTTGATCAGCTTCCAGTAGCTATGGTCATAAATATTCAAGGTGTAGATACTCTTGCCGTTATAAGAAACCACCGTTAATGATTTTAACCCGATAGGGCGCAGATTTTCCGGAAGTATGCGGTTTATCTCCTGTTGCTCCATCAAAAATGTCCTATTGGGGTAAAAATACACTGCGTCGTAAAGACCCGCGTCTTTTATCCTTGTTTCCAACTTCAGCGAGCATTCAATTCGTCCCAATATCAAGCATAGCATAATTGTAAACAAAAAAAATTGAAGCATCAGTG
>JAAZGX010000042.1 GCA_012511005.1 Clostridiales bacterium | reverse complement strand
TTTGCAAATCTGAAAAGGGCGATTTCTGCAATAGGCGGAAAAGCAAGAAGAATAACCGTTATTATGCCAATGCTTTATGAGGGCAGGCAGCATAAGCGGTCCGGCAGAGAATCACTTGACTGCGCAATAGCGCTTCAGGAAATTTGCCATATGGGCGTTGAGAATATTATTACATTTGACGCACATGACGCGCGCGTTCAAAACGCTATTCCGCTAAATGGATTTGAAAATGTCCAACCCACATATCAAATGGTAAAAGCACTTACTAAAGCCGTGCCTGACATACGATTTGACCCCGACCACTTAATGATTATTTCACCTGATGAGGGCGGAATGAGCCGCTGTATTTACTATTCTACCGTACTCGGTCTTCAGCTTGGCATGTTTTATAAAAGGCGGGATTTTACACGCGTAATACAAGGGCGAAACCCTATTCTTGCCCATGAATACCTTGGCGCAAATCTTGACGGGAAGGATTGCCTTGTTATTGATGATATGATTTCCTCGGGTGACTCTATGATTGAAGTTGCAAAAAAGCTTAAAGAGCTTAACGCCAACAGAATTTTTGTGTGTACAAGCTTTGGTCTTTTCTGCAACGGTCTTGAAACTTTTGACGGTGCATATGAAACGGGCATAATTACTAAAGTTTTTACAACAAACCTTATATACAGGGCGCCGGAGCTTTTAAAACGCGATTGGTATTGTGAAGTTGATATGAGCAAATATTTAGCATATATTGTAGACACATTGAACCACGATGTTTCTGTAAGCCACTTGTTAAATCCTGCTGATAAAATCACTACTCGTATTGCGGAGCATAAAATACGGCAGCAGGCAGACGGTTTATTTGATGAACAGCTTTCTTTAATAAAATAACCCGTTCGCATATGTTCAACACATTAATAAAGGGGAAAACTTTTGAAATATATTGTTTTGTTATACGACGGGATGTCGGACTATCCTGTTGAAGCTTTAGGCAGAAAAACTCCGATGGAGCTTGCTAAAAAGCCTTTTCTTGACAAGCTTGCCTCTCTTTCTGAGGTAGGACTTGTAAAAACTGTCGCGGACGGGCTAAAGCCAGGAAGCGATATTGCCAATATGAGTGTTTTAGGTTATAATCCGAAAGAAAATTATACGGGGCGTTCCCCGCTTGAGGCAGTAAGTATAGGCGCTCCGATGCTTGATACTGATATTATTTTTCGCTGTAACACCGTTACTTTATCTGATGATAATAATTACGAAAATAAAACGATGGTTGATTATAGCGCCGGAGATATTTCCACAAAGGATGCAAAGGAAATTATAAAAACCGTACAAGAGCATTTCGGTAATGAAGTATTCAAGTTTTATAGCGGTGTTAGCTACCGCCACTGTCTTGTGTGGCATAACGGCACACTTGATTTAGGTGACTTGGTACCGCCGCACGACATAACAGGAAAGACGATTAGCGAATACCTTTCAAAAAGCGAAAATGCCAAAGCACTTATAAATATGATGAAAGAGAGTTATGACCTTTTAGTATCTCACCCGATTAATTTGCGGCGTATTTGCGAGGGTAAGCGCCCTGCAAACTCCATTTGGCTTTGGGGTGAGGGAACAAAGCCGTCGCTCCCCTCTTTTTATGAAAAATACGGATTAAAAGCAAGCGTTATTTCCGCTGTGGACCTGCTAAAAGGAATAGCCGGCTGTGCAGATATGTGCGCTCCTCATGTCGAGGGTGCCACGGGTTATATTGACACAAACTTTGAGGGTAAAGCACAAAAGGCTTTAGAGGAACTAAAAGACGGTAAAGACCTTGTGTATATACACATAGAGGCGCCCGATGAATGCGGTCACAGAAATGAGCCGGAGAATAAAGTACGCTCAATTGAGCTTATTGATGAGAAAGTGTTAAAACTGCTCATAGACGGGTTAGAAATATATGATGATTATAAAATATTGGCGCTTCCCGACCACCCTACCCCAATAGCAACAATGACACATGCAAGTGACCCCGTTCCATATATGATATATCATAAAGGAAATCCAAAACCAAATGCCGTTACAACATTTACGGAAAAGACGGCAAAAGAGACAGGCGTATTTATAGAGTACGGGCATACACTTATGGAGCATTTCATAAACGACTAAGGAGAATGATAATGGCTAACGATTATAATTTTAACACAAATTGCCTGCATGCCGGTTACGAGCCGAAAAACGGTGAACCGCGTGTTTTGCCAATTGTCCAAAGCACTACATTTAAGTATGAAAGCACGAAAGAGATGGGGCAGCTTTTTGACCTTGAAAAAGAAGGATACTTTTATACAAGACTTCAAAACCCCACTAATGACGCCGTCGCCGCAAAGATAGCGGCGCTTGAGGGCGGAGTTGGCGCTGTTTTAACATCCTCAGGACAGGCTGCATCGTTTTATTCTATTTTTAATATTGCCTCCTCTGGTGACCATATAATTGCAAGCACAAAGCTTTACGGCGGCACATTCAATCTTTTCTCTGTAACAATGAAAAAGCTTGGGTTTCATTTTACATTTATTGACCCTAACGCCTCTTTAGAGGAAATTAATGCCGCATTTAAGCCGAATACAAAAGCCGTTTTCGGTGAAACACTTGCAAATCCGACGCTTGAAATTTTCGACATTGAAAAATTCGCAAAAGCAGCCCACGACAACGGAGTTCCGCTTATTGTAGACAACACATTCCCCACACCCGTAAACTGCCGCCCCTTTGAGTTCGGAGCGGACATTGTAATGCATTCCACCACTAAATATTTAGACGGTCACGCAACGAGCGTTGGCGGTGTTATTGTTGACAGCGGAAACTTCAACTGGGAGCAAAATGATAAATTTTTAGGGCTTACAACTCCGGATGACTCCTATCACGGAATTACTTACACAAAAGAATTTGGTAAAGGCGCATACATTACAAAAATGACAACGCAGCTTATGCGTGACCTTGGCAGCGTTCCCTCACCGCATAACTCTTTTCTATTAAATCTTGGTCTTGAAACTCTGTTTTTAAGAGTTGAAAGACATTGTCAAAATGCTTTAGAGGCGGCAAAGTATCTTTCAAATAACAGTAAGATTTCAAAAGTTAGTTACCCGTCTTTACCGGAAGATGATTTTTATGAGCTTTCAAAAAAATATATGCCTAAAGGTACTTGCGGTGTAATATCGTTTTGTTTGAAAGGCGGATATGATGCAGCCGTAAAGTTCTCTGACAATTTGTCTTTAATATCCATAGCAACACATGTTGCGGATTGCCGCTCTTGCCTTTTACATCCCGCAAGTACTACGCACCGTCAGCTAACAGAAGAACAGCTATTAAATGCCGGAATTAGCCCCGGTCTTGTTCGCCTTTCTGTTGGAATTGAGGATATAAAAGATATTCTTTTTGATATTGAGCAAGCACTCAGGAAGGTATAGTAAAATGAAAAAATCCTATAAATATGTTTCAGCGATTTTGCTGTTAGCCTTGTCATTCAGTTTATTTTCCGCATGCGGTAAAAATAAAAATAAAGAGGATTTGGCAAAAACGAACCTTATCACTAAGGCAATAAACATTTCATTAAATAATAAAACTCTTAGCACAAAAAGCCTTGAGGCGAGCATGGGTGCTTTTTCGGGCAAGGCCGACACAACATATGAGGTGCTTTTCGGCGAGCCGCATGAGATAAATACCGTAATACTTAAAGAAGAATCAGAAAACAACATATTAGGGTTTCGCATTGAAGTAGAAAAAGACAATGAGTATGTCACTGTATATGAGCAGGATATAATCGGTCAATTAAGATATTGTACATTTAATAATGTTAAAACAAACGGTTTTAGAATTGTTGTAACCGATGTTGTAAATAACGGTAAATTTAAGATAGTATCAACGGAAGCTTTTTGTATTAAGCCTGAAAAAAGAGATTTTCGTGTAACCTCTTATCTTTATGCGTCAGATGCGTATAAAAAGGAGCATTTTAACTCAGGCGCGCTGAATGTTGTGACGGATATTCTTATTTACGGTTTAACATCGTTTAACAATAACGGCGATATTATCTATAATGATATTACGGTTGACAATAAAAAGATAAGCGGTAAAAATGCTCTTATTAATGTTATAAGTAATATAAATGACAGTAAAACTAAAATTAATAAGGATATAAAAATACACATAAACCTTATGTACTTTGATGATAAATCAATTGAGCAAGCAAATGTGAATGAAAGCTTAAACACAGGTGATGTGACACATAATGCCGATAACCTTATCGCTTCAATCAAAGCACTTCTGAACGAGTTTAAGTTGGACGGTCTGTATATAGATTTCAGCTTTCTTGAAACTGCCAAAGCAAAAAAAGCATACAGCACATTAATTGCGGATATTAAAGAAAATATACCCGATAAAATCCTTGGCGCCTCTTTATATTTACAGTGCATGGATTTGAGCAAAAAGGCAATTAATGCGCTTGACAGAGTTGAAATTGCCGCATATAACAGTTTCAATTCGTTTGGCAACCATTCCCCTTTTGACAGTGTGTTTATAATAAATGCTTTTCTTGACGCGGGTTATAAAAAGGAACAGCTTTCACTCGGTATCCCGTTTTTCGGAAGACCCTCTGATATGGGCGACTTCCTTTACAGCTATTCGCTTGAGGCTGAAAAGCTTGGGAAATATCGCAATATAGTCAAAAGCGCCTCTGTTACAACAGATGATAAATGTGATACAAGATACTATAACTCATATCAGATGGTTTTTGATAAATCAGCTTACGCTTATGACAGCGGTATTGCCGGCGTTATGGTATGGCATATGAATTGCGATTTGCCTTTTAACAATAAGCTTTCGTTATTTAAGGCAATTGAAGAGTCTTTGACTGCACGATAGGCGTCTGTCAACAAATTGTTTTTTATAATTACCAACTAAATCTGTAACAAAAAAAATCCTCTTGTGTAGAATAGTATTGAAGTTTTACTTCAATATATTTTAAGGAGGATTTTTTATGTCAGACAGACACTGCTGTCCTGATTCTTCCCGTATTAGAGACGCTATATGTATTGATACGGAAAGAGTATATGATTCCTGTGCAGATAAAGATTGTTTGCGCGATTTAAGGGTTTATATTCCGGATCAGTGCCAGCGTTATGTTGACAATGCCTGTTCTGTCAGGTGCAGGGGCAGCGAAATACTTAATTGTCTTGTCGAGGTCGAAAGAGTGCCGTTTAACAAAGGATTTTATACAGTTGACTTAACATTCTATATAAAGGTTACCCTTGACCTATTAGGCGCCCCCGGCTGTCCGGCTACAATTGTTTGCGGTTTAGTATGCTTTAGTAAAAAGTGCATTTTATACGGAAGTGAAGGAAATGTGAGAACATTCACATCAAAATTCAGAGAAGATGCAATCGACGATGTGCTTCCGATGGGCGATACTAATCCGCGCGCAAAAGTTCAATGTGCAGAGCCGATTTGCCTCAGCGCAGAGCTTTGCCGTATTTGCGACTGCTGCAACACTCTTGGCGAATGTGATGTTTGTGTACCAAGCGGAATATCAAGATGCTTTGACGGCTGTATTACTTGTGCCCCAAGCTGTGAGCGAGTAGTAAGAGTTACTATTGGAATATTTACAATAATCCAGCTTCAAAGAGATGTTCAGATGCTGATTCCCGCGTACGATTTCTGCGTACCCACAAAAGAGTGCAGCTGCGACGATGAAGACCCTTGCGATGCATTTAAGAAGATAGGCTTCCCAATTGATGAGTTTTTCCCGCCAAATCGCGATAACATTTCCGACAACTGCGCACCTAAATGCGGCTGCCAGTAAATTAAATGTATTACGAGGTAATAAAAATTATTGATGAGTAAGCAACACCGGCATGCCCCTTTAGGGTCTGCCGGCTGTTTTCTGTACTAGATTAAAAAAATCCGCTAATTCATAACAAGATGATGAACGGGTGATGTAGCTTCCGTTATCGGTGCAAAAACATATCCATTGTCCTTGCCATATTCAATAATTTTCTGAACAGCTTTTGCTTTCATATCACCGTCTCCCGTATCGTGCATTAATACAACATTTCCTCTATTCTTTGCTAAACCGGCTCTGACATTATTATATAGCTTATTAGCGGTATGTTTTCCGCTCATAGCATCACCGCTGTCCACATTCCAATCATAATAAGTATAGCCCGCATTTTGCACCGACTTTACAAGTTTAGTCATAATGCCCGGATTAAA